>CAZFPG010000070.1:0-11872 GCA_964521055.1 uncultured Marinobacter sp. | reverse complement strand
GCAGCCGCTGCTGTACGTAATCTGCCAATGAACGGGGCAGCCCCGGCAGTTCGGCTGCCTGCCGGTAAGCCCGTGCGGCTCCGGCCTGTTCACCCTGGGCTTCAAGGGAAATTGCCAGCCCCACCCACCAGGGGCCCTGGCTGTCGTCCCAGGCAATCAGTTCGGCCCAGTGGCGGGCGGCTTCCCTGTTTTTCCCCTGCTGCTGTAACAGGGTCGCAAGGGTAACCCGGTATTCCGCATGATCGTCCACCGGTGGCACATTGCCGTTGAGCGTGTCGACTGCAGCCGTCAGATTGTTATTGGCGTGCTGTGCCCGGGCTCTCAATAACCGTAGCTTTGGGTGCTGGGCAGTGATGTCTTCAGGTAGCCAGTCGAGGGCCTGTTCCTGCTTGCCATCCACCAGAAGCGCCCGGGCCACCACATAGCGGCTGCGGGGCGCGGTCTGCTCATGTGACAGGGCCGCAAGGCCACGTTCCGCGTCGGTAATCCTGCCCCGGGCCACCAGTCTTTCGAGCTCTCTGGCAGTGCTTCGGTCCGCAGCGGCCGGCGTTTCCGGAACCTGCTTTACACCAGCGGTGGAGGCTTCTTCGGGTTGCGCCTCATCGGCTTCGGCGGCCACGGGTTCCTGATCAGCGGGCGCTGAGGCCACTGGCTGCTCAGGGGGTGTGTCCGGTTCAGGACTGGGTGCCTGCTTGGGAGCTGGCCCGGGCTCAGCCACCTCAGACTGCGGGGCGGCTGCCGGTGCTTCCACTGTTTCAATTTTCGGCTGCTCATCGACAACCACTGCAGCCTCTCTCTGGACCGGTTGATCTGCCGACGGCTCGCTCTCCGGAACCATCGCTTCCTGCGACGGGCTGTTTGCAAACACCCAGTAGCCACCAAAAGCGACGATCAGCAGTACCAGAACGACCAGCACAGCCAGGAGCACAGGCCTGCCATTACCCGGCTGTTGCGGTTCACCAACATAGGCACCCGGCGCCACCGGCCGGTTCTGCCGCTCTTCGGCCGCTCGCAAGGCATCGTTGAGCAAGCTCATAACCACCTCACCAGCAGGTTGGGCAAGCGGGCACTGTCGGTATCCCGGATAGCCTGAATTACGTGGGAGCGCCCCACCTGCCGGTCACCACGGCCCCACGCAGACAAAAGCGATTTGTGGGCGATAATATTGACCAGCCTGGGGATACCTCCCGAGGAACGGGAGATCAGCCGCAAGGCGGCGGGTGCAAAGAGGTCGCCGCCGTTGTACCCGGCCTGGGCAAGGCGGTGCCTCAGGTACTGCGCAACCGACACCTTATCCAACGGCACCAGCCGATACTGGAAGGTGATGCGCTGACGCAACTGGCGCATGCTGTCTCGCTGCAAGAGAACATCCAGTTCCGGCTGACCGAACAACACCACCTGTAACAGGCGGGTACTTTCAGTTTCCAGGTTGGTGAGCAGCCGCAGAGCCTCGATGGTTTCCTCGGGCATGGCCTGGGCTTCGTCAATCACCAATACGACCGGCCGCTGTTCCATCGCCAGGGCAATCAGGCGCTCATTCAGCGCCTTCAGAATCTGATGAGTGTTGGCACACCGCGCTACCTCCACGCCCAGCTCTTCGGCCACCGCCTCATAGAGGGTATCCGGTGTCAGGTGTGGATTGGGGATATAAGCTGTATGGGCATCCTGCTCCAGCTCATTGAGCAACAGCCGGCATAGCAGTGTCTTGCCGGTGCCCACCTCGCCAGTGATCTTGATAAAGCCCTCGCGCTCGCGCAATGCCACCAGCAGTAACTCCAGCGCATCACTATGGCTGCGTGCCCGAAGGAAGTAGCGGGTGTTGGGCGTCAATGCAAACGGTGCTTCCTGCAGTCCGAAATGGGATTCGTACATGCTAGCGTGGGGCTTTCTCCGGTTCGGGCTTGACAGACTCGGACGACTCCAGCAGTTCCCGCAGAACCTGCATCCGCTCGCGGCTGGACGACACATCGGCACTCATCTGCTCGGTACCGGCAACCACCGGGCGCAGCAGGATAACCAGCTCACTTTTGCGGGACTGGAAGCGACGCTGCTTGAACAGTTCACCCAACAGCGGAATGTCACTGAAGAAAGGCACCGCCGAGTTATTGTCTTCACTGGTGTCCTGGATCAGCCCGCCAATCACCACGATCTGCCCGCTCTCGGCACGGATGACACTGTCTGTCTCCCGGACGGTACTGCGGGCCAGGGGGAGGGTCACATTCCGCTCGCCCACGGTAATGACTTTCTCCTGATCGTTCACTTCGCTGACCGAGGGGTGAACATGCAGGGTGATGGCACCGTCTTCGGCAATCTGCGGCGTTACGTCCAGCGAAATGCCGGAGAAAAACGGGGTCAGTTCGACCGACGTGGAAGTACGGTCAGTAGCGGTGACCGCCGAGTTGTTATCATCGAAGTCGATGTCGGTGACAAAGAACTCATCCGTACCCACCTTGATCACCGCCTTCTGGTTGTTGACGGTAGAGATTCGCGGGCTCGACAGGATCTGCACGTTACCCTGCTCCCCCAACAGTTCGATAAGCCCGGTAAAATCACCGGCACGGACACTGGCAGAAAACAGCCCTCCGATATCCGAGGTATTGATGGCCTGCCCGGTGAGCGCCTGGGCAGTAAAGTCTTTCGGTAAACCGTCAGAGGCTGTAATGCTGGACCCGCTCTGAATATCCGCCCAGTTGATGCCCTGCTGATACCCCTCACTCAGGCCAATTTCCAGAATTTTCGCTTCCAGGACCACCTGCCGCTGCATGATGAGCTGGGTGCGGCGCAGGTATTCTTCCACCTGCCTGAGAGATTCACCATCAGACCGGACCATGACAAGACCTGCTCCAGCGTTAACGACAACCTGGCTACCGTTGTCTGTTCCGATGATCATCATCAGGGCGCGTTCAATGTCCTGCCAGAAGTCCGATTCGGTTTCGGTGGAAATTCGCGTACCCACGAGGTTTGCCGTGGTGTTGTCGCCACTGTCGCGCCGGTTCGAACCTGCCCCGGTCGAGTTGTCCCGTGAGCTGCTGACCTGCCCGGAACTGACGCGGGTTTCAGAGCCGCCACTGCGCTTGAAGTGGAGGTAGTCAATCGGGAACATGCGTGTCTGGACGCTGTCGGCTCTCACCCGGAAAAGGCGGCCGCTGCGCTCGATATCCAGGCCATAGAGATCACCGGCAATATCCATGACCTCCGGAACCGTTACATCCTTCAGGCGCAGGTCAATGGTTGCCGAGACATCGGGATGAACCACCACGTTGTAACGGCTTCCCTCCACCAATGCCTCAAAGAACGGGCCGGCGGCCAACCCGCGCGCATTCACATCAAAGCGGTCTTCATCGTCCGTTGCAGAGGATAATGAAGGCATGAGCGCCGCGCTGACATCTTCGGGCACTTCGGAGGACATCTCTTCTGCCCGCTTTTGCCTGCGCTGTTCGGCTTCAGCTTCCGCCATCGCCTGGTCAATCGCGTCGGCTGCGTCTGTTGAAGTGGCCTGACTGGTACGCATCAAGGGATTATTGCTACAGGCGGTCAGAAACATGGCCAGCAACAGGGTCAGAAACGTTCGGTTCAGTGTCATAGCAGCTCGTTTCTCGGTCATTGCGAACTCCGCACTTGCGGAAGGGGTTCAAGGCGTAAAACGCGCACTCGTCCCTGATCGACCAGCTCTACCCGGTCCGGGTGAATCCGCCTGATGCGAACACCCTCGAATGTCTGACCCTCCCTGCGGGCCTCACCATCGATAACCGCTACCCTGCGATCGTTGCCGATGAAAATCGACGCCAGCGTAAACTGTTTTTCCTGCGCCTGAGCCTGCGGGGTATCCCCAAAGCCGTCCGGACGGGTCGGGTCCTGCAACGCCAAGGCCGCTGAGGGTGCCAGACTCAGGATTGCAATCAATAACAGCCTCATATCAGACCCCCAGCCATGCACGATCCAGGCTCAGGGTTCGAACCCGGATCCGGACCTGGTTATCAGGGTAGTCGCTTGAGTCATATTCCAGCAGCACCCATCCCAGGCGCGTGTCCATGGCTTCGAGCGTTTCCAGATAAGCCAGTACCTCCATGTACCCACCACGCAGGACTATTTCCGCGTCATGGGCAAAGAGCAGCGGCTCCCGGGTTTCGTCTTTGTTGTCTTCGTCTCCGGCACTCCGGGATTCCCTGTCAAATACCGGCACCGGAGCCATCAGGTCCACGCCCAGAAGCTCCAGTTTGTCCTGGGCAGCAAGCATATCCCGCAACAGCACAACCATGGCGCGGGGCGCAATCAGGCGCCCGGTGGTTTCCGCCAGCTCGTCATTCAATCTCTCCAGCCTCTGCTGCCGGGCCGCGAGCTGGTTTCTTAAAACCTGTGACGGGTCCGATGCCAACTGCTCTTTCAGCAGGCCCTGCTGTTCCATCAACGATTCACGGGTATCAACCAGGGACACCTGATGGGACCGAAGCTGGTCATTGCCTGCCATCACCGGAGCAACCGCAAGTTCCCAGCCAACAAAAAGAACGACTACCAGCGCGGTTACTGTCAGCAGTACCCGTTCACGAACGGGGCGCTCATTGAACCAGGCAGTGCACTTCTCCAACTGCTGTCGGTAAGCAGGCGTCATAGCGCGTCCCCCCCACCAGCATCGGTGGCCACCCGGAACTCAATCCATCGCCCGTCTTCCTCCCGGTCGAGCCGGAAGCTGCCAAACGTCTTGCCTGCAAAGGCTGGCTCGTCACCCAGTTTTTCAAGATACATCGGCACCAACCGTCCGGACTGCGCCCTGCCCGCCAGGCCAACGTCGCCCTGGCGGGCGTCAAGCCGGATGTGCGTCAACCACAGCCCCTGCGGCACCTGGCGCGCCAGGGCCGACAGTGGCGACGAGAACCCCGTGGTTTCGGCAGCAATCAGGTTTTCCACCCGCTCCAGTAAACGCTGCCTGCGTGCCAGGGTTGCTGTTACACGCTCGAGGGCGGCTTCGACCTCAGGGTCGGGTTGGCGTGCTTCCACCTCTTTCGTCAGTTGCTCCACGGAACTGCGGAGCTGTTCATTCTGTTGTTGCAGGGCCAGGGTGTCAGCCTGCAGCTCCGATTCCTGGTACCGGACAACACCTGCAGCCACAGCAATCACAAACAGCGCAAATATCAGAACGGCCAGGGCTGCCCCCGCCTGCAGCCTTTCCCTGCGAGGGCGCAGTTCATCGGTGTAGAGGTTTACCTGCTGGACAGTCTCGTTGTCGCCCGCGACAGATGCAAAACTGGCGGCCCAGGCAACCAGACAGCGACTATCCAGGGCCTGATCAAGGCCAAATGGCGACCAGTCCAGGGTTTCAACACTGGCGGCCACGTATGATGCCAGCATGGACGACAGCGGCAGAACGTTATCACGGGCCACCAGCCTGATAACTGCGGGCGGCACCTGCCCTAACTGGCTTTCGTAGTAATCCAGGGAGCGCTGCATCTCCAGCGCCAGTGACTGCACCGCATTTTCCTGGCTTGATGCATCCCGCAGGTCATCGGACGTTACGTCCAGCCGCCGGGACAGGTAAAGCGTCTCCCCCTTGCATACAATCATCTGGCCAAAACGTTCGCGCATATGAACCAGAGTCGCTCCCCGGCGATCCGGATCAATACGGGGGATCAGGTTGCGCAATGCCAGCTCGGCGATATCGATGGAGACCAGTGCCAGACCACAGTTCTCCACCAGCGCCACCAACTCGCTGACCAGAGACTTCCGTGCGGCAACCACGTTCACCAGCTTTCCTCGTCCACGGGAAGCATCCTCCGGGAAAGGAAACACATCGGATACCGCATCAGAGGGGTTAAACTCGAGCAAGTCCTTGAGCTTCCACTTCAGGGCATCGCCAAGCTCTGATTCATCAACACCTTCCGGCCGTTCCAGTTGAAATACCTGGTACTGATCCAGTGGAAGAACGAGTGTAGTATCAGCTCCGGCCCAACCCCGTTCACTGGAAAGGGCGCCGAGAACGGCCTCCCGTTTCGCCGGGGAACAATCAGAGAAACCAGACGAGCCTCCGGACTCCGCCCAGGCGATGCCGTCTGGGCGAACTTCCAGGTAAAGGTGTTGCCGCTTACCGGGACGTCGCAGAATTCTTGTTATAAAACGTTGGGCCACTCGCCAGCCTCAGTGCTTAAAAAGTAGACAGACCTTACCGCCACTTTGCATAGTAGTTGAGAAAGCGAACGTAATTCCATGTTTTCTTGTTAAATTTGACCTCTTTTTGCAACTCTTTAACACAAAAGCCCCCGCTTGGCGGGGGCTTGGAATCAGACATCGGGTGTACCGTTACAAATTGGCTGCCGTGTAAGATCAGAAGGGTATATCGTCATCAAAATCATCGACTGGCTCAGGCATACTGCCCTGGGAAGGCTGGCTGTATCCACCACCACCAGACTGCTGCCCCGACTGGCTTGCATCAGCAGGCGCCGCATTACCCGCCTGCTGATGCTGAGGCCGGCCCGCAGGGGCGCCCTGGCTTGCGCCACCGCCTTCACCGCCGCGACTGTCCAGCATCTGCATCTGGCCGTTGATGTCCACCACAACCTCGGTAGTGTAACGGTCCTGGCCGTCCTGGCCCTGCCATTTGCGGGTCTGCAGCTTGCCTTCAATGTAAACCTTGGAACCCTTGAGCAGATACTGGCCGGCCACTTCGGCAATCTTGCCGAACATTACAATCCGGTGCCATTCGGTCTTCGGCACCAACTGCCCTGTCTGCCTGTCCTTGTAGCTTTCATCTGTCGCAAGGTTCAGGTTCACCACCGCGTTGCCGTTCGGGGTATAACGGGTTTCCGGGTCCTGCCCCAGGTTCCCGATCAGAATAACCTTGTTTACGCCTCGTGCCATGATCTGCTCCTGACTCTGTTTTCAGGGATAGCCTGCATTCCTTGCAGGCCTCCGGTTTTCAAGAACTGCTACCCTGCCGGACAAATGCAAACTCCGCAAGCGACAGTTCATCAAATTTCTGACGATCCACCTTCAGATAGGCCGTCTCCGCCTCTTCCAGAATGACCACGTCCTGCACTCCGGGAAGCCGCCTCAGCGCATCGTCAATATCATCAAACTGGCTCTGCGCCACGTGCTGTAACTGTACCACGAAACTCGCCGTGTAACCCGGGGGCGACATGGTCAGCGCCACCGCCAGCCAGAGCAGCAACACCACCACCATGAACCACAGCACCCCCTGCAGCCCCAACTGTTCCAGAAGGAGTCCACCCACGGCACCACCCAGAAACGCGCCGAAAAACTGGGATGTGGAATAAACTCCCATAGCCGTGCCCGTCGCGGCCGCCGGGGATTCCTTGCTGACCAGTGACGGCAGGCTGGCCTCCAGCAGGTTGAATGCCATAAAGAAGAAGAACAGCACCCCCCAGGCCGCTGCCAGGCCGCCGCTTATCGCATCAATACCGGCCGTCGATAATGCCAGCAGTGCAATAGCACCACAAAGGATGGGTTTCATCCTGCGTTTTTTTTCGCCGATAATGATAAATGGCACCATAGCGAAAAAGGACGCCACCACAACCGTCAGGTAGAACCACCAATGGGAAGACGACGGCAGCCCGACTCTGTCTTGCAACAGAGTCGGGAACACCAGGAAAATAGCCGTCAACACCAGGTGCAACGCAAAGATACCGAAATCCAGGCGTACCAGGCGTCCGTCCGAGAGTACCGTTTTAAGCATGGCCTTGGCGGGATGGGTATCGGCACTGGTTTTGTGCTCGTGAGGCGTCGGCACCAGGCGGCTGACGATGGCTATCGCAATCACCGCCAGCACCGCGGTGGTGTAGAAGATACCAGACAGACCGAACGCGGAGCCCAACAGGGGGCCCATAACCAGCGACACGGAGAAAGACAGGCCGATCGAGATGCCAACGGTCGCCATGGCTTTGGTTCGCTCTTCCTCCCGGGTCAGGTCACTGAGCAGCGCCATCAGCACACTGGCGATGGCGCCCGCCCCCTGGAGAATCCGCCCCGCGATGACGACGTATATGGAGTCTGTGGCGGCTGCAAGCAGACTGCCCGCGGCGAACAATACCAGGCCGATATAGATCATCCGCTTGCGGCCAACCCGATCCGACAACATGCCGAATGGAATCTGAAGCAGGGCCTGACTCAGCCCATAGGCGCCAATCGCCAGGCCTATCAGGGCGGGTGTTGCACCCTTTAAGTCACTGCCGAGAAGGACAAACACCGGCATAACCATGAAGAGCCCGAGCATTCTCATGGCATACACGGATGCCAGTGCTGCGACAGAGCGTCTTTCCAGTGAATTCATGCGGTGCCTGACCTGGTAAGGGTTCCGGAACATGGGTTCAGAAGGGGAGCCTGCCCTTCGCAAAATTGCTGCGCATTGTAACAGAAGCCATACGGGCGAGGCATATTGCATTTAAGTGCTTTAAACCGCTCCGGCCTTGGCCGGGCGGGGGCCAAACGCGGTATAATTTTCGTTTTTTCCGACAGCGAGGTGTTATGGACCATATCCAGATCAAAGGGGCGCGAACCCATAATCTGAAAAACATTGACCTGGATATGCCGAGGGACAAGCTGATCGTAATCACCGGCCTGTCCGGCTCCGGGAAATCGTCTCTTGCGTTCGACACCCTCTATGCGGAAGGCCAGCGCCGCTATGTGGAATCCCTGTCCACCTATGCCCGCCAGTTCCTGTCGATGATGGAGAAGCCGGATGTGGACCACATCGAGGGCCTGTCCCCGGCCATTTCCATCGAGCAGAAAAGCACCTCCCACAACCCTCGCTCTACCGTCGGAACCATTACGGAAATCTACGATTACCTGCGTCTTCTGTTTGCACGCGCCGGCGAGCCGCGCTGCCCGGACCACGACCAGCCCCTGGAAGCCCAGACCGTCAGCCAGATGGTGGACCAGGTGCTGGCCATGCCAGAGGACAGCAAACTGATGATCCTTGCGCCGGTGATTCGCGACCGCAAGGGCGAGCATCTTAATGTCATCGACACCATGCGCAGCCAGGGCTTCATTCGCCTGCGAGTGGACGGCCGGGTTTACGACATCGACGACGCTCCGGACCTGGACAAAAAACGCAAGCACCAGATTGACGTGGTTGTGGACCGCTTCAAGGTCAAGCCAGGGCTTGAACAGCGGCTTGCCGAGAGTTTTGAAACGGCGTTGGGCCTGGCCGACGGCATTGCACTGGTCGCCCCCATGGATAATGAAGGCGAAGAGCATACGTTCTCGGCACGCTATGCCTGCACCCAGTGCGGCTATGCCATCAGCGAACTGGAGCCGCGGCTGTTCTCCTTCAACAATCCCGCCGGCGCCTGTCCAACCTGCGACGGCCTGGGGGTGAAACAGTTCTTTGATGCCGAAAAAATCGTCCAGCATCCGGAAGCCACTCTGGCCGAGGGTGCCATCAAAGGCTGGGACCGCCGGGCCGTGTATTATTTCCAGATGCTATCCAGTGTTGCCGAACACTACAGCGTTGATATGGACACCCCGTGGGATGACTTGCCGGAGGACTTTCGCGAAGTACTGCTCTACGGCTCCGGCACCGAAGATATCCCATTCCGGTACGTGAACTCCCGCGGCCATATCATGGAGAAGGCCCATCCTTTCGAAGGCATACTGCCCAACCTTGAGCGCCGCTACCGGGAAACGGAATCCCAGAGCATGCGGGAAGAACTCGCACGCAACCTGAGCACGCAGCCCTGTAAGGAATGCGGTGGCTCGCGGCTGCGTCGCAGTGCCCGGCATGTGTTTATCGAGAAGAACAACATCTCCGATGTCACACACATGCCCGTGGGTGACGCTCATGAGTATTTTGGCCAGCTCGCCCTGCCCGGCCGAAAGGGTGAGATCGCCGAGAAGATCCTCAAGGAGGTTCGCCAGAGGCTGCAGTTCCTGGTCAACGTGGGGCTGGAATACCTGACCCTTGAGCGTAGCGCCGATACCCTTTCGGGAGGCGAAGCGCAACGTATCCGGCTGGCCAGCCAGATTGGCGCCGGCCTGGTGGGGGTTATGTATATTCTCGACGAACCTTCGATAGGCCTGCACCAGCGGGACAACGACCGCCTGCTGGCCACCCTGTTTCATCTCCGGGACCTTGGCAATACCGTCATCGTTGTCGAGCATGATGAAGACGCCATTCGGGCAGCAGACCACGTTATCGACATCGGGCCGGGTGCCGGCGTCCATGGCGGCCATATCATTGCCCAGGGCACCCCGGAAGATATTATTGCGTCCGAGGAGTCACTCACCGGGCAATACCTGTGTGGCAAGAAGGAAATTGCCATTCCTGACAAGCGCCACACCAGCAACGGCAAGAGTCTGGTACTGAAGGGCGCTACCGGGAACAACCTCCAGGACGTGACCCTGACCCTCCCACTGGGCGTCATGACCTGCGTTACCGGTGTTTCAGGCTCGGGCAAGTCCACCCTGATCAACAGCACCCTGTATCCCGTTTGCGCAGCCAAACTCAACAAGGCCACCAGCCTGACCCATGCGCCCTATGAATCCCTGAAGGGCCTGGATCAACTGGATAAAGTCATCGACATTGACCAGAGCCCCATCGGCCGCACACCACGATCGAATCCGGCCACCTATACCGGCCTGTTTACGCCTATCCGCGAACTGTTCGCCGGCACCCAGGAAGCCCGCTCCCGCGGCTACAAACCGGGGCGCTTCAGCTTTAACGTCAAGGGCGGCCGCTGCGAGGCCTGCCAGGGGGATGGCGTTATCAAGGTGGAAATGCACTTCCTGCCGGATGTCTACGTGCCCTGTGACGTATGCAAGGGCAAACGTTACAACCGGGAAACCCTGGAAGTCCGTTACAAGGGCAAGAGTATTCACGAGGTGCTTGAGATGACGGTGGAGGAAGCTCGGGAGTTTTTCGATCCCGTGCCCTTCCTGGCGCGCAAGTTACAGACCCTGATTGATGTGGGTCTGTCCTATATTCGGTTGGGCCAAAGTGCCGTAACCCTGTCGGGCGGTGAGGCCCAGCGCGTTAAACTGGCGAAGGAATTGTCCAAGCGCGATACCGGCAAGACCCTCTATATTCTTGACGAGCCAACCACCGGCCTGCATTTCTATGACATTCAGCAATTGCTGACGGTACTTCAGAGATTGCGGGATCACGGCAACACCATCGTGGTCATCGAGCACAACCTGGACGTCATCAAGACAGCGGACTGGATTATCGATCTTGGGCCCGAGGGTGGCTCCGGTGGCGGTATGATTGTCGCTGAAGGCACACCCGAAGAGGTTGCAGGGGTTGAAGGTTCACATACCGGGCGGTATCTGAAAGGGGTGCTGGCCGGGAAATAGAAACTGGATCCGGCGCGGACGAAACAGCGGGAAAGCGGAAAGCTGTATTACTGAGGCCGGAACGGCCAGGGTATGGGGGTAAGTTTTCTGGAGGAAAAAGGTGTCTGAGCGAAGCGAGTTCTTTTTCTGAAGAAAACTTACCCCCATACCCTGGCCAGGCACCAAACCACAAATCACCGGACTCGAAAGCCAGACATAAAAAAACCGGAGCGGTCAGGCTCCGGTTTTTTTGATTCAGCGAAAGATTAATCTTCGCTTTCGTCAACTTCTTCTGCTTCGATGTCCAGCGGACGACCAACCAGCTCTACAAATGCCATGGGGGCATTGTCGCCAGCGCGGAAGCCACACTTCAGGATACGAAGGTAACCACCCGGACGCTCGTTGTAACGGGGGCCAAGCTCATTGAACAGCTTGGCGACCGCTGCATCGTCACGCAGGCGTGAGAACGCCAGGCGACGATTCGCAACCGAATCATTTTTTGCGAGCGTGATCAAAGGCTCAGCTACCCGGCGAAGCTCTTTCGCCTTGGGGAGCGTTGTTTTGATCAGCTCGTGACCAACCAGTGACGCAGTCA
>CAZFPG010000069.1:0-11908 GCA_964521055.1 uncultured Marinobacter sp. | reverse complement strand
TGTTGCTGGGGCTTTTCGATATTGATTTTGAGGTGGAAGGGGTTTTCGTCTATCTCATCGGCGTTGGTGCCTTCGAGGTGGCCCATGGCTGCTCCGGGCTTCGTTATCTGCTGGTTGGCCAATCCCTGGCTGTGCTATACGGCGAACTCAATTTCAGGTGCCTGCGCTCAAAGATTGTTTTTTTCCTGACGGCGGTGGCCTTTGCCCTACTGGCCAACTGGATTCGGGTATTCGTGATTATTTATATGGGCTACGAAACCAACATGGAAACGAGCCTTATCAGAGCTCACGATAACTTTGGCTGGTGGGTATTTGCCGCCACTCTGGTGCCGCTGTTCTTCATTGGCCGCAGGATGGAAACAACCGGAATCGAACAGAGTGCAGCGGATGCAACCTTCGGCGCTGGTTCTGACAAGCAGGGTAGGCAGTGGGTGGGCAGTTTGGTGGCCTCGGCGCTCCCACTGATACTGCTCGCCTTTTTACCGGCTTCCGAGAGTAATGTTCGTGCGGAGCCGGCACGGTTTGACATCAAGTTCGAAGACAACCGGTACGCACCACTGTTTGGCAACCGCCTGAATGGCTGGCGGCCAAAGGTTCGAAATCCGGATCTGGTGTTTGCCCAGACCATGTTTGATCGCCAAAGCGTTGCGGACGATCGCGCCCCTGATGAGTCCCTGTTTGTCGGAGTGTATGGGTATGAGCACCAGCGGCACAGGGCTGAGCTCATTCAGTACTGGAACAAGCTCTATGATCGGGATGAATGGGTGCCGGAACAATTCTTCAGCGTTCGCTCGCCGGGTGGGGAGCGGCTACAGGGCCTTACGCTAAAGAGCCCCGGGACTGCCAGGAGCGTTCACATTGCCTACGCCTATTATGTGGAAGGGGTGTGGGAAACTGACCAGCTGCGGGCCAAACTTGCCCAGGTTGCCGGCTTTTTCAATGCCCGGACGGATGCCTCGCTTATGGTGTTTGGTGTGGCCTGCGAGGAGTGTAGCGGCGAAGATGCGGTTGCCACGCTGGTTGAAAACACTATGCCTGCGATTGTCCGGCAGGTTGATCAGCGTTTTGTCGACTGAGTGCCTTTGAACCCAGGAAGTGCTCCAGCCGCTGGAGAAAGGTGTCGTGATTGTCTCTGGCCCAGTTGAGGGCATTCATCGCTTTCTTCGCCCTGAGCTCGTCTGGCTCATTCAGCGCCTTGTTAATGGCCAATTCCAGGCTCTCAGGAGAAACCTTGTATCGCATGCCCAGCCGAAAACGCCTGTTGTCTGAGTAGGGCACAAGGTGGCCCCTGTCGGCAGCCACCAGTTCATTCATTGGTGGAGCGTCAGTGGTGATAACAACGGCGCCGTAATTCATGGCTTCCGCCAGTACCTGGCCATAACCCTCAACTTCGGAGGGGATGACCACAATCGTGGCTTCGCGCCAGAGTGATTCCAGCTCGCTATCAGAAATGTTGCTTATCAACTCCACGTTGGGGGAAATCTTCCCTTCAAGGTGCGGGATATTTGCAACAACTGTAAGGTCTGGCCATTGCGGGTTTCGTTTCCAGGCGTCCAGCACCGCTTCGGTACCTTTGAATGGACTGGCACCCGCTACGTGGAGGATGCGGCCGGGATTTTTCTCGGTTAAGGCCCAGCCGTTCCGATGCATGGCAACCGGCGCCGAGAAACCAAGGTATTCCACATTAGGGTGGTATGAGTGGAAACAGGCTTTGGCAGCGAGGGTTTTACACAACACCGTGTCGATATCTTTCAGGTAGTGAGTGCGTTCCGGGCGGAACCACTCCTGATTCGGTATCAGCCAGTTGGAACAACGAGTGTTGATGTACCGGGGGTGGACGTTTTCAAGGTGAATAACGAGGCCCGCATGGGTAGTCCCGGGGCTGAACAGGCGCCGGATTCGTCGCTGGAGGAAGTTCACAAGCTCAACCGTATGGCCGGAAGGCAGGCGCTTCTTGGCCCGGCCCCATTTTTCGGCAAGGTACCGCAGTTGCGGATGTTGCGGTGGTAACGCCCTGATGGAAACGTCATGCCCCAGAGCGCGAATCGCGTCGCTGAGAAGATCTGCGTCCTTGGCCAATCCCCGGCCTGAAAGCGTGTATACAATTTCAACAAGCACTGAGATCTGTCGCTCCGATGACATAAAAAAACCCTGCCGGTTGGCAGGGTTTTTATTCTAGCACGACGCGCTTAAAGCGCTCATGCCATTACTTTCTGGCTCTGCGACGAAGCGCAAGGCCGGCAAGGCCGAGGCCCAGAAGAGCAACAGTGCCTGGCTCAGGTACCTTTGTGGCCTGAACTTTGATCAGCATGTCGTCGTGGTTATCATCGACCTGGTTATTGTCATCAAGGCTCAGGATCAGGGAGTCTGTGCCCAGTTCGTTGATAACGAAGTTGAACGAGGTGGAGCCGTTAGAGCTGTCGTTGTCTTCGCTTTGCTGGAGTGTGTTCTGAAACTTGTAGGTGGCGAAACCAAAGTCCAGGTTAGCACCAGTCGTACCGGTTACAATTGTGGAGAAGGTGTCTCCCACGCTGCCGCCGTTTGACGTGTTAAAGATTTCGACGCCGTTATAGAGGAACACATTCTGCCAACCTGCTTCGTAGCCGATGAACGTGAATGTCAGCTTGAACTTGTCGTCGGAAGTGAAAACAACGCTGTTCCCCATCAGGGCTGAGTCACCAACGCTGTATTCTGCCGGGCCAGCGACAAAGTTGCCTTTTGGATCCGTGGTGCCGTCGGCGTAGCTGTTATCGCCCGGAACATTGTATGTGCCTGCATTGGGGCCAGAGGCATCCGTACCGATATAGGCTGCACTTGCAAATCCGGAAACGGCAAATGTTGCCGCAAATACCATGCCTTTCGTAAGTCCTTTCATATCTACCACTCCAGTCATCTCTGTTGTTACAGTCCGTTAACACATAAGCAGCTAACGTGCCAACATTTAAGTCTTTGATGTATATCGAGTATTCAAAGAAACGGGAGTAAATATGTAAAATAAATGGACAAACATCGGAGGGCTTTCAGGTCGATCCCGGGACAGGGTCATAGGTCAGCACCTGCCCCGGGGCGCCTTTTCTCAGAACGTCAGTTACTGCACCTGAAACTCCACGGTGTCAGATGCCTGGCTGGTAAGGCCATCTGTGTCGAGTACCCGAATCGTGAAGTACCAGGTGCCTGGCTCCAGGCCTTCGAGAGTATACTCGGTGTCGTCGGCCTCCACGCGAATCTCCTGGTCCAGGTTATCCGGTGCCTGGCCATAATTGATTTCGTAGTGGCTGATTTCGCTGAGTGAGATACTGCTGCCATCTACCCGGGTGCCCGGAGCGCTCCACCTCAGTGTCACTGTTGTGGCATCAGACTCCACGGGTGCTGGTGCCGTTGTGGGGGCGTCAGGTTCGCTTACGGTTTCCAGGGTGTAAGGGTGCAGGCCGGCCTGGTAGGCATCCAGTACGGTTATCCCGTCGTTATTGAGCACCAGGTTTGCGCTTGGTTGCAGCAGGGGCAAGCCGTAGCGCAGTTTGTAGATATCGGTAATGCCGTCTTCCAGCGAACTGATTTCCGGATTGGTGGCCAGGTCGAGGCTTTCAGTAACGGCGCTGGTATCGAGGTCAGTCCCGGTTTGCTGATCGGTTATGGTAAACGCCGCTGACGCATCCCAGCCTGCTTCGTAGTATTCCATGGTGATGGCCACACGCTCTTCAGGCCCAACACTGATCTCATGGGAGTAGGCGGTGGCTGACTGGTTCTTCCACTGGTCAATGACCGGTTCACCGTTTACGAACAGGCGCACACCATCATCCGTGCGGGTGGTCAGCTGGTAGCTGCGGGTGCCATCGTCATGAGGTGGCACAAACCATCCCTGCCAGCGAATGCTGAATTTGTTGTTGGGTACCTCCGCGGAGGGGCTGCCGGTGCCCCAGTTGAACTGGATGGTCGGGTCTTTCTGGGTGTAAAGAAACTCGTCAAAGCCGGTTCCGTTGAAGTACTGGCCCACGAAGCCGCTGGTGTATTCCGGTTCCTGCACCGGGGTGTCTTCCGGGTCGCTTGGGTCAGTGCCGGCCTGGTATTCCTCCAGCACGCTGTATCCGTCTCCGTCCAGGTCCACCGTTGCGTCTGCCGGGTCCTTCGGGTCCAGGCCATAGGCAAACTCGTAGCCGTCGGGAATGCCGTCTCCGTCGGTATCCGCGTCGGTGGGGGCGGTGGCGCTCCAGAACTCGTCCGTGGCGTTGAGCAGGTCGTTGTCCTGGTCTGAATTGGCGTCGGCCGGGTCTGCCGGGTCAAGTCCGTAGACCACTTCCCAGTTGTCATACAGGCCGTCTCCGTCTTCATCCAGGGCAGGGTAGTCGGGGTTGAATACCAGCCCCTGTTCAGCGTCAAAGAAGCCTATGCGGTAGCCCATCTCATAGGCTTCTTCGGCAGTCATTTCCTGGCCGGTGCCAGGTGATCGCTGTGCGTAGCTGTGGAGGTAATCACCACTGATGACCTGGCGGCTGATTCCGGGGCCTTCCCAGGCAACGCTGAAATGGTCGTCCCAGCCACCTTCCTTGTGCCGCAGCTCGAAATAGTACTTGCGGCCTGCCTCAAGGTACATGACGGGGGAGGTCTGTGATGAGTATCGGGTGTAGTCCCTGGTGGCGGTGGCTCGTCCGGTTGTTGCGATCTGACTGACTAAATCGGAGCTTTCGGATTCTGAAAGCAAGAACTGGGTTTCGTCGTCCCCGGCCACATAGAATGTGTATTCGCCGGTTTGCGGTGGTTCCACAAAGCCACGGATCAAGGTGCCGTAGTTGTTTGCCCGGTTCTGGAGGTTTTCCAGTTCATTCAGCTCGGTAATCTCGGCGGGCGAGTCAGGATACGCGGCACTGCTGGTGAGATCTTCAACCGCTGTGCCGCTGATACCGTCGAAATACCATACATCCACTTTCCCCGGTTCACTTTCCTGGGGGATGGATTGAGTGGGGGGGAGTTTCTCGATATCCCTGTACTGCCAGCTTTGGCAGCCAGTGATAAGAATGACGGCGCTTCCAAGCCCCAGAACTTTGCTTACTGACATAAGCCACCCTTCCTTCCATGAGGCCCCGCGGGAGAGGTTCCCGCGGGGCCTTTAGGTCAATGGTTCTACAGGGTAAGTATTGTTGGGCAACCCGGTCGCTGCCACCGGGTTCTAGGAACGTTTCGGTATGGTGTAGCGGTAGTTATACTCTTTATTTCTTTTCTGGCTTTAACTCCGGTCTCCAAACTTCTCCAGTACCCGTTTTGCGTCTGCGTCGCGGCCGGAGGCGCGATAGGCTTCAGCCAGGTGCATGGCAATTTCTTCGGAATCCGGTTGCAGTTCGTGGGCCTTCTCCAGCACTGGCAGGCTTTTTTCCGTTTGCCCGGCCTTGAACATGATCCAGCCGTAGGTGTCGGCAATGGCCGCGCTGTCTGAGTTCAGTTCGAAGGCTTGCCTGGCCAGTTCCATGGCACGGTCGTCGCCTTTCTGGTGGTAAATCCATGCCAGGTTGTTCAGGGCCACGACGTTCCGGGGTGTGACTTCCAGCAGGGCTTCGTAGGGCGGGATTGCCTTGTCCGGCGCCTCGTTTTCCTGATGCAGCATGGCCAGGTTCATCAGCACCTGTGGGTCCCGGGGGAATGCCTTCATCGCTTCCTCAAGGGATTCGATCGCCTGGTTGCGCTGCCCGGAGCGGGCGAGGGCCCGGGCGTGGGCTACTTCCAGCTCGGCCGTCCGTTTTTTCTCAAGGGCGAGCTGGTAGAGCTCGGCGGCTTCCTTGTGCTCTTCCTGCCGCTCGAAATAGCGGGCTTCAATCTGGAAGGGCGCTGCGGATTCCGGGTGCTGCTGTTTCACGTCTCTGAGAATGTCCCTGGCCTCTGTGGTGTTCCCCTCGGCGAACTGGATAGCCGCCGCCTGGATGCCAATATCTTCATTTTCCGGGAACAGTATGCGCCCGCGCCGCAGCACGTCGGCAGCCTGCTCCAGGCGTTCGCGCTGGGCCAGCTGCGTGGAAATGCCATGATAGACGGTGGCAACCAGCGCTTCGGCCGGCGCCGGGCTGGATTCGTCCTCGCGCTCAAGCAGGCTTGCTGTCAGTTCGTCTGCCTTCTGGGTGTTGTTGTCAATCAGTGCGGATTCCAGCAGCACCAGCCTTGGGCCGAACGCGTCCGGATTTTGTTCATGAACCTGCTCCATCAACGCCGACAGTTCGTCACGCTCCATCACCGAGGACAGCCCCTGCAGTGCCTGGCGGTTGTCCGGGGCCATTTCAATGGCGCGGCGGTAGTAATCCCTGGCCTGCTCCACCTCGTTGCGGGAATGGGCCAGGTTGCCGAGTGCATTCAGTGGGGCAGGGCTCTGGCTGTCCACCTTGACAGCCTGTTCGAAGAACTGCCTTGCCTGGTCGCTGTCGCCCGCTTCAGCGGCCACATTTCCACGGGCAATCAGTGCGGCAACATTCTGGGGCTGGGTATTCACCCATTCGGACGCGACTCTTGTGGCTGCATCGTAGTTGTTGGCTGCCACGTGGGCCCGGATGACCAGCATTCTTGCCTGTTCTGATTCAGGGTCCCTTTCCAGTACCTGGTTGGCCTGGTCGATGGACTTGTCAGTGTCGCCGGTGCGCACCAGATATGTCGCGTAACGTAGCCGCAGGGTGTTGTTGTCGGGGGCCAGGTCCAGGGACTTTTCGATGAACTGCTCTCCGCTTTCGGTGTCGCCGCTGATCAGTGAGGCAATGCCCACGAGGGCCAGGGTTTCGGGGTCCGAATCCCGGTCTTCAAGATTGGCGAGGATTTCCTGCGCGCCTTCGGGGTTGCGCATTTGAAGGCGGGTGGCGGCAAGCAGTTTTGAAGCCTGTTCGGAATCCCCCATATGGGCCACCGGTGCCAGCAGGGCTTCGGCTTCCTGCGGCCGGCCCTGGCGATAGCGGATAATGCCCAGCATCAGGGATGCCTGTTCGTGGCCCGGTGCCTGTGCCAGTACTTCTTCAAGATAGCGGGCGGCGCTATTGAGTTCGCCGGCATTGAATGCTTCCTGTGCCGATATCAGGTTGCTCTTGATGGTGCCGGGTGCTGACTTGGCGAGAATTTCCTCGTAAACAAACGCTTCCGAAGATTTGCCCTGTTCCCGCAGGACATTGATAAGCGACGACATGGTTTCAAACTTCTGGTACGTCATCACATCGTACTGGCCAATGGTTTCCAGTGCGTTGATGTAGGCCTGCTCGGCTTCTTTCCAGTCTTCGTTGGAGTGGGCAATACGGGCTTTGAGGAGCCAGAGTTCAACGTGGTCCGGGTCCAGCTCTTCGGCCTGGCTGATATACTCCTGGCCTTCTTCCGGGTTGCTCTGGCTGAAGGCAACCTTTGCCAGACCGATCAATGGCCGGGCTGAACTGGAATCAATACCCCTGGCGTCGGAATAGGCTTCCCCGGCTTCGTCCATGTGGCCTGCCGCCAGGTGGATAGCCCCCCTGGTCAGTGCAGCTTCAAGCTGTTGCACCCGGTCCGGATCCTTTAACTCGTCCAGGGCCGCCAGCGCCTCATCGTAATTCTGCTGCATCAGCCTGGCTTCTGCCCGGATCAGCGCGGCATCGTTCAGGTTCTGCTGGTTGATGGACTGCTCGTCGATGTCCGAAAGCAACTGGTCAAGCTGGCGTTCGGCGTTGCGGGCGTCACCAGCGGTCAGCAGGTTGTTGATGATAAGAAGGTAGGGTTCAATGCGGTCCGGCTGCATCTCGATTGCGCTGCGGGCCTCCAGCGTACTGGCCTTGAGCTCACCCTGGCGCTGGAAAAAGCGCGACTGGTCAAGGTGGCTGAGGTACTGGATGTCCTCCTGGCTCATTTCGTCGTCGTCACCGGTACAGCCGGCGAGGGTGAGCGAAATGGCAACTGAAAGAAGGGTGGCACGTACTGCTAGCACTGGTTTCATGGCCCTGTTCCTTTCCTTTTAGGCTTTTATTATGGATTCCCTGCCTGCTACTCAGGCACTTGGTAATTCCGCGGATGTTTCTATGCGGTATTTGTCCGTCAGGTTATAGAGCGTTGGCCGGGTAACCCCCAGCAGCCGCGAGGCCTGTGCCATGTTGTAGTTGCAGGATTGCAGTGCCTGCATAATGGCTGCCCGCTCGGCGTTCTCCCGCACCTGCCGCAGGTTCAGCTGGCTCTCCGGCCCGGCCTGATCGCAGTTTAGCTCAAGGTCCGCCGCTGTTACCCGCTTGCCGTCCGCCATGATGGTGGCCCGCTTCACCTTGTTGATCATTTCCCGCACGTTGCCGGGCCACGAGTGGCTTTTGATGCCTTTGATCGCGTCTTCGGTAAAGGCAAGGTTGGGGCGGTCCATCTGCTTGCCCAGGGATTGCAGCAGCGACTGGGCGATCACCAGGGCGTCGCCCTCCCGTTCCCGCAGGGCGGGCACATCCAGGGTTATTTCGCTGATACGGTAGTAGAGGTCTTCGCGGAAGGTGCCGTCGTTGATCAACTGCCGGGTGTCCCGGTGGGTGGCGCAGACCACCCGCACGTCCACGGGCACCGGTTTTACCGAGCCTACCCGGTCTACCACCCGTTCCTGAAGGAAGCGTAGCAGCTTGGCCTGCAGGGCCATGGGCATATCGCCGATTTCATCCAGAAACAGGGTGCCGCCGTTGGCGTTCTCAATCTTGCCTTTCTTGCTCTGGGTGGCGCCGGTGAACGAGCCCTTCTCGAACCCGAACAGTTCGCTCTCAAGGAGGTTCTCGGGAATGGCCGCACAATTAATGGCAACGAACGGTTTTCCCGCCCGGTAGCTCAGGTCATGAAGGGCGCGGGCCAGCAGTTCCTTGCCGGTACCGGTTTCGCCGGTGATCAGGGTGGTTACATCCGTGGGGGCGACTTTCTCCAGTGTACGGCAGATGGACAGCATCTGGGGGCTGGCGGCAACAATGCCCTTGATGCTGGTACCGTTGCGCTGGCGGGCCAGCTCCCGGTTGTCCCGCTCCAGCTCCGCCAGCCGGAATGCCCGGTTGACCACAAAGGTGAGAATGTCGGCGTCCAGGGGTTTCTGGTAGAAGTCACTGGCGCCCATGCCGATGGCCTTGACGGCGTTTTCCTTGTCTTCCCGGCCGGTGACCACGATGATTTTGGTCATGGGCGACAGCCGCAGGATTTCCTCCAGCAACAGAAAGCCTTCTGACGCTCCACCGGGGTCCGGGGGCAGGCCAAGGTCCAGGGTGATGACGTCCGGCTCATTCCTGCGCAGGGCAGCCAGGGCAGCCTCGCGGTCTGCAGCTACGGTCACTTCCAGGTCTTCGCTGAAGCACCAGCGCATCTGGCTCTGGAGACCCGGATCATCCTCTACGATTAAAAGTCGTCTACTCACAATGGCTACAAATCCCTTTCTGTATTGTGATGGTCTTGAGTGAATCCTCTCACCCCTGATTCTTAACCGAACATTGACACTTTGCAATGATAGTGTTCGGTCGATTTTACTTACGTCAATTATTTGGCATTCTGCTGCGGTTCGGTATCGTTGGTAATCAGTCGTTCCGGCTCGGACTCCACGGGTGTTTGCTCGTGCGCAGGCCTGGCAAGAGGAAACCGAATCGAGAAGCAGGAGCCCAGGCCCGGCTCACTGGTTACGTCGATATTGCCGCCCACGTTACGCACATACTCCCGCGCCTGGTAGGCACCAATGCCCATGCCAGTGAGCCCTTTGGTGCTTTCGAACGGCTTGAACAGCTGGGTCTGGATGAATTCCTCGGTCATGCCCTGGCCTGTGTCCTGTATAAACAATACCACGTTACCCCTGGCAGTTTTCAGGGTGAGGGTTATTTCGCCGTCCGGCGGAGTGGCGTCCTGGGCGTTCTGTATCAGGTGTCCGAGGATGCTGCAGAGTTGTTCCCGGTCCGCATTGATGTAGATCTTTCCGGGCTCGCCGGCCACCCGTGGCGCTGGCTCGCGGCGGGAATAGTGGTGGGCCAGTTGCCTGACTATGTCGGTCAGGTCTACCACTTCGGTGACCATGGACTCGTCCGCTGGCCTGCGGATATGGTCCACCAGGTTCGACATCTTGCGGACGGCGTGGTCGGTGGTGTTGATCATGTCGTCAATAAAGGCAGGGTTGTCCCGGTGCCTGGGCGCGTTCTTGACCAGCAGTGACAGTTGCGCAATCAGCGTTTTCAGGTCGTGCACCATAAAGGCGGATGCCTTGCTCACCGCCTCGAACTGCATGGCCCGCGAGAGGCGGTTCTGGGCGTCTGCCTGGGCCAGCAGGTTACAGGTTTGCCGGGCCACTACCTTGATCAGGTCAAAGTTTTCCCAGTTCAGCTCCACCCGGGCGTAGGGGTTGCCAATCATGGCAATGCCATACAGGTCGTTGCTGAGGTACAGGGGAATGACCAGCCAGCCGTCGGGTATCTTCGAGATGGAGTCGGGAATTTCCAGCAGGTTGTAGCTCACCGGATCGCTTTCGTATTCGTGAAGATCAATAATCCATTCACGTTCGCCAAAAAACCGGACCAGTTCCGAGTTGGCGTCAATGCTTGTGTATTTCGGGGTCACCAGGTTAACGGCGGTTTTGAGCTGGAAATCCCCCCGGTCTTCCCGGATCCACAGCGCGCCGGCGTTGCTTTCCACCAGGCTGGTGAGGATACGGATAACGCGCTCAGGCAGGGGAGGGTTGTCGCTGAGATCCGCCATCTCCCGGGTCATTTTCAGCCACTCTTCCCGGTAATCGTATTTGTAGTCGAAGAAGTTCTGGCTGATGAAAACCATCAGCCGGGATCGCACGCGGCGGGAGGTGAGCAGGGTGGCCAGAAACACCAGGGCAACCGTGAGGAACATCACCTGCAGGGCTTTCCCCCATTCGCCCCCGAGGGTTTTCACGTAATAGCCACCCATGGCCAGGAACAGCAGGTAGCCACCGGCCAGGATCAGGGTGCCGGCATGGAATACCGCCGATCGGGACAGCTGGAAATCCACCGGCTGTTTGCGGGTGTTAATGACATTGACGGCAAACAGGGGCACCAGGGCTGCGTTGACCAGGCCGCGGGCGTTCCAGAAGGAGTCGGCCACCTGGCCGAAGAGGAGCGCGTCGGCGTACATGAAAAAGTCGAAGGCAAACAGGCTGGCCACCCCGATGCAGACATACTTCATGCTGGAGCGGCCGAAGGACAGTGAGTTGCGCCAGATCTGCTCAACCATTGACAGGCCCAGTAGAGAAAGCGCGATCTGGCCTACCACCTTGGTTTTGCCATCCAGGATGGTGACCCCGAACAGGAACTCCATAACGCCGGAACCGAGCAACAGGAAAACCAGAACGACGGTGGCGGTTGCCAGAATACGGCGCAGGCGGCCCACAAGGTTGGCGGAGCGGAACGAGTCCCGCAAAAGGGCGAAAAGCACCGTGATCCAGGCTGCGTCACGCAACAGTTCCAGTGTATAGCGGATAAGGAACCCGGGTTCTCCCCACAAGCTCTGGGCAATCAGTGACCCGGCCCATATAAGGGTGACGCAGGAAGCCAGCAACAGGGAGCGGTCAATATCCCGCCGTAGGTATCGCGTGGCAATAAGTAACCCCAGCAGGCCATAGGCTATGGCTGCCGTGGAGTGACTGATGAGGCTGAAATCGTCCAGCATGGCTCGCGTCCTGCGTTATGCCGCCTTTGTTCACACCGGTTTTTTGTTCTCGCAATAGAACCGGAATATTTCTTTCAGGGGTCGCCTGGGGGTGAATCCGAATTCCCGGGCGAACGCTCTGCCGTCAATGACGACAGGATACTTGAAAAAGGCCATCAGATACGAAGGAAAACTTCGCAGGTTCAGCGCCCGTAATATCAGTTTTGGCACCACTGGCGGTATGGACGGTATCGGCAGGGGCTTGCAGCCGCAGAGTTTCAGGGCGTGCTGGTAAGCCACCCAGTCTTCCGGCGCAACATTGAAA
>CAZFPG010000068.1:0-11932 GCA_964521055.1 uncultured Marinobacter sp. | reverse complement strand
TACTCGTTCAGGAAACTCACCAGCTTGTTGAGGGTGCCGCTGGCGCCGCCCTGAAGGTCCGCGCTTCCTGTTGCGAACAGCACGTCACCCAGGGTCAGCACCACGCCACGCTCAGTGATCTCGGCCTGTAGGGCTTCGATCTGGCGCTGGTATTCTGCTTGCTGCTGTGCCGCAAGGGTTTCTGCGGCCTGTTCCGAACTGCGGGCCCTGGAAGCTTCGTCCCTGGCCTTGCCAACTTCAAGTGTGCGTGCCCTCAGCCGTGCCGCATCGCGTTCCTCGCCCAGGCGAAGGCGCTGATCTTCTGCATAGCGGGTGATCGCTTTGGCTTCCGCAATCGCTACTGTCCGCTCCGCCATGAACACACGGTGTTCACCCAGTGCCTTCTCGTCTTCGGGCACCGGCTGTTCGGCAACAACGACGGCAGCTTCCGCCTCCCTGATTTCGACCCGGGCGCGTTCCGACAGGTCAGGATCGCTCTGCAGCGTGGTCAGTTTGCCTCGCACCTGTTCGGCACCCTGGGGTGCTGCAGGAGCCATGGCACAGGACGCGAGCACCAGCGACGAAAACACCAGCCCGCCAAACAGGGCTCCGCGTTTTAGGTATTGAGTAGTGAGCATGTTCATTGCTGATCTCCTGTGCGTCGCATTTCTTCGGTCAGGGCATCGGCCCCGCGACCCATTTCACGGTTGATGGCGGCCGCTTTTGCAGCTTCAGTTCTTGCAGTTGCAAGCTCTGCCACAATCGTTGATTCCCGGGCGAGACGCTCTGCCTCGGTCATCTTCTCGTTACCGACGGAGCGTTCCGCCTGCAACAGTTTCTGTTGCGCTTCATCCAGCTCGGCTCCGGCGTGCTGCCGTGCACCGGCCTGTTCGGCACTGGCAATGGCATCCCTGGCTGCGGTCAGTTCGGTTGTCGGTGCCATGGGTGCAGACGCGCAGGCGCTCAACAGCACGAATGCCATAGCCAGGCCCAGGGCGCCGCACAGGCGGCCACCGAAACTTCTGTTGGTTGATCTGTTCATCCTGATACTCCCTCTGAAGGCAGACGTTGTCATTTCCACGGTATAGGCGTGCCCGCCTTGCGTCTGTCTGCCAGCGCACCAACGCAGCTGAAGCCGGGCCGACGGAGCATCCACAAAGTTCCCCTTTGTGTTCGATACCGTACAGAGTCCGTTACCGGGGGCGGCTAGTCTCTTCTGGCACGAGCCTTTATCAAAGCGATGTGCTATCAGTTTCTCGGGCTGTCTGTATTCAGGATAACTACGGGCAAGCCTACAGGGAGGGCAGGGAGAAAATGCGACATGAAGGGACGACACGGAGTGTATTTAGGTGCGTCCGGGAAACTGATAGCCCATTGCCACGGACATTTGAACTTATGCCAACCTTGCCACCGGATGGGAAAACATCCTCAGACAAAGAGCGGTTTCCTACACGCTTTCGGGCCGGGACGAAGGACGCGCCACGCGTTAACGAGATACCCGAGGGCTCGTTCGGTGATTTTTCGTTCGAGGAAATGGCGCAGATTACGCTGGATGCCATTGGTGATGCTGTGTTGGTTGTTAATCCCAGGGGCACGCTGATCTATCTCAACAAAGTGGCCGAAACGCTGACCGGCTGGTCGCGTAAAGAGGCGCTTGGGCGACCCGTTGAGCAGGTATTCTTCATTTTCGACGGGGTCACACGGGAGCGGGCGAAGAGCCCTGCCCAGCGGGTCGTTGATGAGGGCCAGGCTGTGGAACTGGCCCTGGGTAGCGTGCTGGTTCGCCGCGATGGTGTGGATATTGCGATTGAGGATTCCGCAGCGCCCATCCGTAACCGGCTTGGCGAGCTGGTGGGTGCGGTGATTGTTTTCCATAACGCCAGCCAGTCAGGGACTGTGATAGAGGAGATGAGCCATCACGCCCAGCACGACTTCCTCACGGGCCTGCCCAACCGGATGCTGCTTACGGAACGGCTGACCCAGGCCATCGGTATGGCGGATCGGCACCGAAAACTGCTTGCCCTGCTGTTTCTGGACCTGGATTTTTTCAAACAGATCAATGACTCTTATGGTCACTCGGTGGGCGATCATTTGTTGCAGGAAGTCGCTGCAGTCGTCGAATCCTGCGTGCGCGCTACCGATACCGTAAGCCGCCATGGTGGCGATGAGTTCATTATCCTGTTGCCCGAGATCGAGGCGCGGCAGGATGCTGTCCAGGTTGCTGAAAAATTGCTGGCGCGATTTGCTGAACCATGGGTCATCGATGGCCACAAACTTGAATTGCACGTGAGCATGGGCATCAGCGTTTATCCGGAAAACGGTCTGGACGCTGAAACCCTGATGCACAATGCAGACACTGCCATGTATAACTCCAAGGGAAATGGCCGGAACAGTTACCAGTTTTTCCAGAATGGGTTGTAACACCCGCAAGTCAGGTATATTCCCGGGCTTTACCTTGTGGCGCATCTGCTGCGTTCTTCGCCCAACCCCATGTAACGATGGGATTCGAATGGGTGCAGGTATTCAGACGCAAGGCTCCTGCACCGCCGTCGATCAAGTCCCATATCCTGCAAAAGCCAGTCGGTATAATGTGACACATAACCACCAATGAAGTGCCCCTCCCTTTGATTCGGGAAATGGCGGGAAGTCCACTCGAGAACCTCGTCCACACTCTTTTCCATATCGGCGACCGCTGGTAGTGGCAGCTTGCCCAGAAAGTGCTGTGAAAGCCAGTGAGCGGAAATCTCCGAGGTCAGTGGTGAGTTGGTGGACGAGGCGTAGCCGATAAAACCAATACGTTGTTGCGATGGTGGCAGAATGTGCCGGTAGAGCCTGAACTGCCCGTCTGACATGATCGTTTTCTGTAACTCGTCCCCAAGAAAGCTCAGGTCACGGCGCCACCCAGTTGCACAGATAACAAGGTCGGCTTCAATCTCCTCCCCGTTGCTCAGCCGTATGCGGCGGTCTCCCATAAATCTGTCGATCTCGCAGCGTCTGGCTTTTACCCGCCCCGACTGCAGATGCTGATAGATATCCGAGCCTATGCCCAGATGGTATATGGAGGCATGTATAGGTGCTTCCGGTACCATGTAGTCGGGCATGCGTGAGGCCCGGGCTATCAAGCTCTGCTGGCGCTGGCGGAACAGGGACAACAGCGGTGCGCCAATTCCCCGCAGTAGCTTTTCGGTTCGTGAGGATTGATGGTAGGCGGGGAAGCTCATCTTCTCGGACCAGCGGCTGTAGACCAGTTTATCCACACGCGTTCGACCAAAATACCTGGGAAGCATCCAGTAGGGCTGTCGGAAAACGAGGGTGCAGGCATCTGCTTCTGTTCCCGCCAGGCTGGCGCAATCCAGGGCGGATTTGCCCGCGCCAAGCACCAGCACCCGTTTTCCCACCAGGAGGCTGGCATCCCGGATACCACTGGAATGAAGTATATCTCCCGAGAATTGGCGGGAGCCCTCCAGTTCTGGCACGTACGGGTCGGACAGGACACCGTTGCACACAGCCACGAAGTCGAAGCGCTGGGATTGCGCTTCGGTGCCGTCCGCGACATTACGTATCCGGGCCTCGAACCCGGGGTGGTGTCCGGCTCCATCGGGTTGCCCGCGGTTGACCGAGATGATCTCGGTTCCCAGGTGCAGGTACTCCCTCAGGGCAAAATGGTCGACATAATCATTAAGGTAGGTACGGAGCTGCCGGGCAGTTGGGAATTCGTCCGTGGCTTCGGAATGCGCAAAGTCGGAGTAAGTGTATAGAGGGGAGGGGCTGTTGGTTCGCAACCCGGGGTAGGCCCGGGATTCCGCCCACACGCCGCCTATCTCCGACGCCTTCTCGAAAATGCTCACATCGAAACCGTCATTCCTGAGCACTTTTGCTGTAACGAGGCCGGAAACACCTCCGCCAATAACAGCTACCTGGTTGCCGCTCATAACTCACCTCGATGCTTACCGGTCGAAATCACAATTCCTGTCGAGTTGCTGTCCTTCCTGTTCATCCACGGGCAGTGTCAGCTTTCCCTCTTTCGGTGCGTTCAGGAAGGTGGCGATCACCACGGCTTCGTCGTTGGCGCTCGGGTTGTAGGCGGTGTGGACATTCTCGCCGCCGGGGTCAACGAACATCGTCCCCCTCGGATACCGACGCTCGACACAGTCGTCCGCGTAGATGTAGATTAACTCCCCTTTCTCAACGCCGGCCAGCACCGGCCCCGGGTGTGTGTGCCAGGGAAAGGCGGCGCCAGGTTGTACAGTGATTTTGAGCACTGAAACCTGTGAAGGGGCGGTGAGGTCGAGCACCTGTTCTGGCCGACCTTCCGGTTGAAGGCGAATCTCTATCTCCACATTATCGGTAAACGCTGCTCTCTCGCTGGTCACCGGTTCGATGGCGATCGGTTTGGGCTGGTCTGTATCAGCGACAGTCGACAGTGGCACCAGCGCCAGGAAAAACAGGGTGGCTACACTGAGTGCCGGGGTGTGAGCTGATGATGTTTGCGAACGGATAAGTCCTGAGTTCATCATTGTTTGTTCCTCTTGTATCAAACGCGTTCATTGGACTGCCTGGTTGACTATTTCACCCTTTGCTACGCTTATATGACTAGTTCAATTAATGTACTGGCCCTCTGTATAGTTCTGAGCAGCAGGCCTGGGAGGGAAGGAGATGGCGGATCGAGGCTACGGCCAGTTCTGTCCCGTGGCGATGGCAACGGAAGTACTGGGTGCCCGTTGGAGTATCCTGCTGATCCGTGAGCTACTGTGTGGCAGTACCCGCTTTAACGAGCTCAGGAAAGGGGTGCCACGCATGTCCCCGGCGCTGCTGTCCAAACGGTTGGGTGAGTTGGAGCGGTTCGGCATAGTGGCAAGGCAGGTGGACGACAGCAGTGGCTACCCCGTATACCGGCTTACCGACGCGGGGGAAGAGCTTCGCCCTATCATCATGTCCATGGGTGTCTGGGGCCAACGCTGGCTGGAATCCCAGTTGTCACTCAGGAACCTGGACCCGTCGCTTTTAATGTGGGATATGCGCCGCAATCTTAACCCTACGCCGTTGCCCGAACGGAGAACCACGATTCAGTTTCTGTACCCCGAACTGACCCGTGGCCAGAAAAAATGGTGGCTGATTGTGGACAAGCATTCACCGGAGCCCGTGGACCTGTGCAAGATTGATCCCGGCCACGAAATTGATCTCTTTGTGATTACCGACCTGAGAACCATGACGGCGATATGGATGGGCATTACAACGGTGGCAGACGCAACGCAGCGCGGCACACTCAAACTCAGCGGGCCCCGCACTCTTACAGCCTGTATGTCAACGTGGTTGGGTTTGAGCCCCTTTGCGCGGGAAGCCAAACAAGTCAATGCGCATGCTTGATGTGTTGGGCGCCTAGTGTCCCGTCTGGTTAATTCGCAGTAGATCAGCGAATTAACCAGACGGGACACTAGACGTCCAGGCCTGGCTCGCGCTGCTCCGTTGCCGGCACCTTCAGCATCAGCAGGAAGCCGACCACGAGGAATACCAGAATGGTGCCCATTCCCCAGCGCTGGCTGTCGGTGATGGCGGTTACCCAGCCCACCAGCAGGGGGCCGGCGAAGGCGGTGGCCTTGCCTGAGAAAGCAAACAGCCCGAACATCTGGGTTTGCAGATGGGGCGGCGCAACACGCGCCAGGTGAGAACGGCTGGCGGATTGCAGCGGCCCCACAAAGATACCCAGGATCATACCCCATACCCAGAAAGCCGTGGCGCCCTCCACCAACAGGATGGCCAGTGCGCTGGTACCCAGCCCCACCAGTGACAGCAGGATGGTGTTGCGCCCACCCAGGGCATCGTCAATCCAGGCAAAACCCAGGGCTCCCAGCCCCGCTGTTACATTCAGGGCAATGGCGAACTGCAGCACTTCCGTGGAACTCATATTGAACGTGCCCGCTGCATATACCCCGCCGAACGTGAAAATAGTGGCCAGGCCATCGGTGTACAGCATTCGCGCGATCAGAAAACGCACAATGTCTCTGTACTGGCGAACGTGGGCAATGGACTCCTTCAGTTGCACGAACCCGGCACGGGTGGCAGCGGCCAGGCGCAGGCCGGTGGGTGGGCGATCCGGGACAAATATAAAGGCAGGGAGCGCAAACACCAGGTACCAGACCGCCACCAGGATAAAGGTGGCGCGCACATGCTCGGCTTCGTCACGGTTCAGGTTGAACAGGTTGGCGTCGGCCTCGATAAAGCCATACAGCGCTATCACCAGGCTCATAATGCCGCCGACATAACCCAGTCCCCAGGCCCAGCCGGACCAGCGGCCGGTGCGCTCGGGGCTGGCCAGGTCCGGCAGCATGGAGTTGTAGAAGATAAAAGCGAATTCGGCCCCCAGTGTGCCCAGGCCCACCCAAAGGGCAGCATTCCAGAACTGGTCCTGGTCTGGCGTCACGGTCCACAGCATGGCGCAGGAAACCACGCAAAGCAGGGTGAAGGTAATAAACCAGGGTTTTCGCCGGCCAGACTGGTCAGCAATAGCCCCGAGTATGGGCGCAAGGATTGCGATAAATACGCCGGAAATCCCCACGATATAGCCCCAGGCTTCGGTGCCTTTCACTTCGTCCTGCATCACCGAAACGCTGAAGTACTGGGCAAAGACAAAGGTGAGGATGATGGTGAAAAAGGCGCTGTTGGCCCAGTCGTAAAAGGCCCAGGACCAGAGGGCGCGTTTGTCTTCCGGTATGTTTTTGGCGTGGGGCGTGGACGTGTGCGGCGGCATATTCGGCTGAGCTCCTGAATCCTTGCAAGGGACATCCGTGCAGTGATTGTGGCCGTTATCTCTGCCAATGCCCAGCCCTGCCGTTAATTCGCTGGCGACGCCACCTTGCTCTACACTCCATTAGTAGGGGGATCAGACTTGGTCCTCCGCATCCGGAGTTACAAAGCTTCTATGTCTCGATTTGATGACGACTGGGCGAAAGTTATCCGGTCTGCGGAACTGTTTCCGAAGCTGGCTTCGGGCGTGCCGGGGGTTCTTTTCATCTACGAGCGCAGTGCCGACGGAAAGCACCACCGGTACCCTTTCGTCAGTGGACGGGTCCGGGAACTGTTCGGTATAGACCCCGGTGACCTGGAGCAGGATGGCGAGCAGGTGTTCTCTGTTATCCACCCGGAGGACATGGCCGGTGTGGCCGCCAGTATTGCCGAATCCGCCGCGGAGCTTGTGCCCTGGCAATATCAGGCCAGGATGCGCCTGGCCAGTGGCGAATACCACTGGTTTGAATCCGACTCCATTCCCGAGCGCCAGGCCGACGGCAGCACACTCTGGTACGGCCAGTTCAATGACATCCAGCAATTCAAGGATCTTGAGTTCCACCTGCGGGAAAGTGAGGCAGAGTTCGCTTTTCAGGCTGGATTCCAGCGATTGATCGCACAGTTGTCCTCGGATTTCATCACCCGTGGGTTTGGCAATATTGACCAGAGTGTCAACCAGGTATTGAAAGCTATCGGCGAGTTCTTTGGTGTGGACCGGGCTTACCTGTACCGTTTTTCCGAGCAGCGCACAGAGATGACCAACACCCATGAATGGTGTCGCAAGGGGGTTGAGGCGCTGATCGACTCCCAGCAGCAGGTGCCCATTGATACCTTTGCCTGGTGGCATGGACAGATCAACAGGATGATACAGGAAAACGGGGTGGTGTTTGTCGAGGATGTGGAATCGCTACCTGCAAAAGCCGGCCCTGAAAAAGCCCTGTTGATGGAACAGGGGGTATGTTCCATGTTTTGCGTTCCGGTGCGAACCCGGGGGGTGGTGTCGGGCTTTTTCGGTGTGGACTCCCTGAACCAGAGAGTCTGGCGAACAGACCAGGCTGACCTGTTGATCATTGTTTCCGGGTTGCTGTCCGGGGCTCTGGAACGGCACCGGCTGGAAGAGGAGCTGCTGAACCAGTCGATAAGGGACCCTCTGACCGGGCTCCATAACCGCCGCTACCTCTTTCCCCGCCTGGAGGAAATGACGGCACTCTGGAACCGCGAGGCGCAGTCATTTGCCCTGGCGCTGTTTGATATAGACCACTTCAAGATAGTCAACGACACCCTTGGCCATCTGGCCGGCGACTATGTACTGAGGGAATTTACCAGCATTCTGCTTGACCATACCCGTGCCATGGATGTTGTGGCCCGTTTCGGGGGCGAGGAGTTTGTCGTGGCTTTTTCTGCGACAGATGGTGAAAGTGCCGGGGTCCTGGTTCACAGGATTATCGAAAAGGTCCGGGGTTACGAGTTTGTATTTGAAGGACAGGCAATTTCTCTCACCGTCAGTGCGGGTGTTGCCGCAGTCGGCGATAGTGGTTTCGCTACTCCCACCTCGGAGACGCTGATCTCCGAAGCGGATCACAGGCTCTATCTGGCCAAGGAAGCCGGGCGTGATTGCTTCGCGAATGCATCAGGACCATCGCGGCTGTAACAAAAGTTCGTTGTACCGCTATACGTTTGATGACTCTGGATCAGCGCCGTTATCGCTGAGGGATGCGTTCCAGCGTAATTATAAGTATTCGTGTTTACCGGAGGTCAATCGGTGAGGTAACAGACCAGTTGCTGACGGACAATGTCGCCCTGCAATTGAAGCGGGCGGTGAGAGAAGTCATGAACTTCGACAGCGGTGTCGGGCGAGATTGACTGCTTTGCTGAAGTGGATGCGGCGGCCAGGTGCTCCGGATAATACTGACAGTGGCTGTTTTCCGGAAACAGGGCGGCGTAGGCGATGCCGGTTTCCACCAGGTCCTGGAAAAAGTGCGAGCCATAGGACAGGTCCGGCACCATGTTGCCTGCGTTCTCCGACACTTCCACCAGGGCAGCTATGCCGGCAATGTCCGAGAAGCGGACAGGTACACCCAGTTCCGGGCTGCCGGTGCCCCATCGGCCGGGGCCGATCAACAACGTTGGCGTATTGGCGGATCTGACCAGCTCACCCACCTGGCGGGCTACCTGATAACGTTCACTGGTGTTGAGGCCGGCGTAAACGGCGGCGTTCACGCGGATCACACGATGGATGGCCAGGTTGATATTGCCACCCATAAAGTGACCCTCCGTGCGGAACAGCAGCCTGTCTTTGGCGATGTTGTCAGGAAGCTTGACCGGCCCGGTCTCGCCAACCGTGGCAAGGGGCCGGCATTGCACCAGATTGAAGGACGGATCGCCCTCGTTGTTCAGGTGCAGGGTGAATTCCACGTCCACTGGATGACGGTAAGCGGCTTCCAGAGTCTGTAACAGACTGGAAAGCCGTGAGATGAAGGCTCCATGCTGTACCAGCGGCCGGAATGTCAGCCGCCAGACCGGGCCTTTCAGTCCGATCTGTTCGGCACGCGTGGTGGCCGCCCGGTCCACTTCCGCGAGATAGGCCATGGGCAGATCGGTGGTGTTTTCCAGCAACTGGCTCAGGGGCCGGGTATCCAGGGTGCCGTCCTCAAGATCCAGCAGATCCACCAGATGCTGGGAGTCACGATAGGACTCGTCCTGGTTGCGGAAGGGTTGCCGGGTGGGCTGGTCCAGGGCCATGACACAGGCATGGTCACCCTCAATCCGGTCAACCGCCCGGGTGCCCAGCCCCATGACCATACGCACCATGCCGGCTCTGGGGTCCATGGTGCTGTCCCAGGCGAAGGTGTTACGGGAGACGCCCACACCCGCTGCATCCGGAAGGTAGTAACGGCCATGAAAACGGCCATTGACCCGCTGGATCAGCAGGGCCATGGGTTCTTCCCGCTGATCCAGCCCCCGTTGTTTGCGGTAATGCAATGCATCCTCGCTCATGGACGAGGCATACACCTGCCGGATAGCATCCTCCAGAGCCGCCAGCCGCTGTTCAGGTGCGCCCTGGTTAACCAGGAACACACTCTCGTACTTGCCGGCGAAGGCGTTGCCGAAGCCGTCCTCCTGCAGGCTGGATGACCGCACCAGAATGGGGTATTGCCCATAGTGATCCAACAGCCGTTCCAGCTCGCTAAGGATTTCATCGGGGAAGCGACCCGTAAGTATGCCCTTCCTCAGTGCTGGTGCTTCAGTCAGGTAGCCGGTTTCAGACCTTTGGCGCATGATCGCCGGCCATAGCCCGTTGTGCACCAGGAAAGCGTAGTAGGCATCGGTGCCGAGATAGCTGGAGTCGTGAGGTTCCAGGTACTGCTGCCAAAGCTCCGGCGCTTCCTGCAGCAGAATATTCCGGGCCAGCAACATGCCGGTAGCCTTACCACCGATGTAACCGCTGCCCACCAGGCGGCTGCGAATGGCCAGCAGGTCTTCCAGTGACATGTAGCGCCGTGCCAGTTCCAGTATCTGTGGGTCACGGCTGATCAGCACTTGCAGAACCTGCTCCTGCAGGTCGGCAATGCAGCCTGTATCCTGCTCGGACAGCGCCCGGCTGGCCTCCTGGAACAGGCGGTCCCAGTAATCCAGCAACGGTTGACGGTGCAGGTTATCCAGTTCCAGGCTGGCCTGCAGCCGGGTGGCGTCGCTGCTGTCGGTGATCGGCTGGAACTGGCCTTCCTGTTCCCGGTGGGGCAGGAACATGGTCGGCGATTGCCGTCGCCAGGCCTTGATGGGATGAATCTGCACGTTGTCGCCGTGGCGGTTCACGTCGATCATTACCTGGGTGGTCTCACGGATGCGATCCAGTGTCGTGCGGGAGTGCCGGTTGGGATGCAGGGCAAACCACGCGACGGTATCCAGCTCGAACAGGAACGGGCAGACCACCCGGAAGAAATTTCCCACCATGGCGTCGGTGGCCCAGGCATTCAGCAGTTCACTGAGGCTGTCGCACACGTAGAAGGCGCCACGGCCATGTTGCTCAATAAGGCGCCATACCCGGCTGGTAAAGCTTTCGAAGCCACCAAGGGCGTCGATCTCGATGGTGCGAACGGCAGGGTGTCGTTCGATGACAGGTGGATGTTCGCCAAAGCGGAGATAAATGATCTGCCGGCCGGAATCAGCGGCGGCATCCAGGAAGGGAAGTACGAACCGGCGATAATCGTTGAGGTCCGAGACACGCCAGACCACGTTGTCACCGATGCGCAGGCCATCGAGAACCTCGTCCAGGCCGGCCAGACCGGTTGAGACCCGGACCGAGGACTGGAGAGGCTCTTTGCTGGTCATGGCCGGATCAGATCACGCCCATGGCGGTCATCGCCCGGGCAACCCGAAGGAAGCCGGCAACATTGGCACCCAGTACGTAGTTGCCTTCGGAGCCGAACTCGGCGGCGGTTTCATAACAGTTCTTGTGGATATCAATCATGATTTCCTCAAGCCGCTTCTGGGTATGATCAAAGGTCCAGCGGTCGCGGCTGGCGTTCTGTTGCATTTCCAGCGCAGAGGTGGCAACACCACCGGCGTTGGCAGCCTTGCCCGGGCCATAGGCCAGTCTGGCATTCTGGAAGATATCAATGCCTTCGGGCGTGGTGGGCATGTTGGCGCCTTCGGCGACCGCAATGCAGCCGTTTTCAACGAGAGTCTTGGCGTCTTTGCCATTGAGCTCGTTCTGGGTGGCGCAGGGAAGGGCCACATCGCAGGGAATGGTCCAGATATTGCCGCCTTCCACATATCTGGCGCCTTTGTGGAATTCAGTGTAGGCACTGATGCGACGACGTTCCACTTCCTTGATGCGTCGGAGAGTCTGCAGGTCGATGCCTTTCTCGTGCACGATCATGCCGCCGGAGTCTGAGCAGGCGATCACCTTGGCACCCAGTTCGTGAGCCTTTTCGATGGCATAGATGGCGACGTTACCGGAGCCGGAAACCACCACGGTTTTGCCGTCGAGGGAATCGCCCCGGGCCTTGAGCATTTCATGGGTGAAGAAAACGGTGCCGTACCCGGTGGCTTCGGTACGTGCACAGCTGCCGCCCCACTCCAGTCCCTTGCCTGTCAGCACGCCGGACTCGTAGCGGTTGGTGATGCGCTTGTACTGGCCGAACAGGTAGCCGATTTCGCGGCCCCC
>CAZFPG010000067.1:5828-12047 GCA_964521055.1 uncultured Marinobacter sp. | reverse complement strand
CGCCTTGAAAGCCACGCGTGTATCAATCCTGCCTGAAAAAACGGAACTGGGAGCTCAAAACCTCCTGACTCAATGATTGACGCAACCTCCACCGAAGGAAGGACACCAACATCATGTGCATAGGCTTTGCGCATGCGCTCGATCGCTTCTGATGAAATATCCGCGGCAGACATCATGCTCATCCAGGCGCGAAGCAACACTTCATACTCGGGAGATTCAACATCCGATGCCAGGTCCGCGCTTGCGAGAAGACCGTTTGGCTTGAGTCTTTCTGCGATCCCATTAAAGAACGCCGATCTCTCGTTCTCTTCCAGAAAAAATTGCGATACCAGGAAACAGGTCGCAGCGTCCTGCGGCTCGATAAACGGCAATGAGCCAAGATAACCTTCGTGGAAAATACAGCGAGATGCCACGCCTTCTTTTTCTGCCCGTTGCCGACAGACATCCAGCATGGGGCCGGACGGCTCCACAGCGGTAAAACGCCAGCCAGGGTTGCATGACGCAAGGTAGATCAGCTCATCCCCAGTCCCCACGCCAACACAGAGAATTCTTGCATCTGTAGGTAGCTCCGAGAACAGCGACCCAAGCAGTAAATGCAGGCAGTTTCGGATTGATGCCGTTTTCGCCCATTGTGTGTCGTAGTGTGCAGCTTGTTGATCAAAAAGAGCTTTCACTTCATCCTGGCGCATTTCATTCTCCGCCGCAGGCACTTAACGCCCACCTCAGTTTCACGTAACATTAATTGTTACACGTGAATTCACGACAGCGCAACACAGGTAACATTAAAAGTTTCGTGATAAGCTGAAAACCTATTCGAATAGGTGATGCATGAGAAAAGACAGTAGGCTCTCTCGCGTTTTGCACGTACTGGTGCACCTGCATGCGTTCGAGCATCCAGTGACATCTGACACAATCGCGAAAATGCTGGGAACCAATCCTGTGGTAGTACGCCGTACCATGGCACTTTTACGTAAACAGGGTTATGTGGAATCCATCAAAGGCCACAATGGCGGGTGGTCGTTAGCCAGGTCACTGAATGACATCACACTGCTTGATATTCACCGCGCACTGGGTGAAAACAGTGTATTCACAATTGGCTTGACTGATGAGCACACGGATTGCCCAATCGAACGTGCAGTGAACCAAGAGCTACAAGATGTGATGGGCGAAGCCGAAGCACTCCTGCTTAAACGCTTCGGCGAGGTTACGCTTGCGCAGCTCTCTTTAGAATTCAAGGGGCGCTCTTAGAAAAAAGCGCCTCATCCCAAGGCGTTCCTCTCCCACTGACTTCTGCTTATCTTATAGAGAACATGCTCGCAAAGCGGATCTGAAGATTCCAGATCCGGATGCATAAAATTACTGGCGTAGGACATTCCAATTTTCTTCATGACCGCCTGGGAGCGAATGTTGTGCACCGTTGCAAAAGAGACCACCTCGTCTAGATTCAAGTGAGTAAAGGCATACCGCAATGCCTCATTGGCAGCCTCTGTCGCATAGCCCATGCCCCAGTATTCTTTCGCCAGGCGCCAGCCAATCTCAACACATGGTGAGAACGGCATATTGTCCTTGGGTATGTGCAACCCGACAAACCCGATAAATCTACTTTTGCCAGGGATCTCTACAGCCCAGAATCCCCAGCCGCGTTCAGCAATGAGAGACCTGATCGTTTTCCCCATGCTGAAGCTCTCTTCCTCCGTCAAAAGCTTCGGGAAGAACTCCATGACGTCCTTATCCGCACACATCTGTGCAAAAGGTTGGAGATCTTCATCATTCCATTGTCGAAGTACTAGTCTTTTCATTCTGACCATGAGCTGGGTAATGCTGTAAAGACTGAAGCAAATGATGAACCTCTAATTGGTTTCGGCGGCCGACTCGAGTATCCAGTTACGGAAAGCAGAGATTTTTGGCCGTGCCTGCCGATCTTCAGGGTAGACCAAATAATAGGCAAAATCCTCTAGCAGCGTAACCTCCGCGACTTTAACAAGTCGCCCCTTCGCAAGCTCGGGCGCTACCATGGCGGCGGGCAGTAAACCCACACCCTGGCCGGTGAGCACGGCCTGCAATAGTAGGCCGGAATCGTCGAAGGATGGACCGCGAGGCGGGCCAACTTCCTCTATACCTTGCGCTTGAAACCAGCGGTGCCAGGCTTTGCGCTCCGCATCATGCACATGTGGCCAGCGCGTCAGATCGATGGGAAATGCCGGTTCGCCAAGTCTGGCAACCAGGTCTGGCGCCGCCACCGGGACCACCTCTACCGCCAGCACGCGTTCACTACACAGGCCAGGGTAAACGCCAAGCCCATGCCGAATAGCTACGTCGACACCATCACGGGAAAAATCCACTAACCGATTACTGGTCACCACGCGGAGATCGATTTCCGGGTTGTCAGCCTGGAATTGAGTGAGGCGTGGCACAAGCCACGCGGATGCGAAAAACGAAGTAACGCTGATAGTGAGTATTCCCGTATCCACGGTGTTTACAATGCGATTGGACGCTTCGGTTAACTGCCTGAAGGCGTTGCTGACGGGTGGGAGGTATGTTTGCCCGATATCTGTCAGAAAGATGCCGCGATTCACCCGGTGAAATAACTTTACCCCGAGATTGAGTTCGAGCGTCTTGAGCATTTGGCTTACAGCGCCCGGCGTGACGCAAAGCTCTTCAGCGGCATTCTTGACCGAGAGGTGCCGCGCCGTGGCCTCAAATGCGCGAAGAGCGTTTAGAGGGGGGAGTCTGTGCATAGTAATTTAGTTTATCTAATGTGAAGTTGGCAAAATTTCTCGTTTGCGCCAAATCTAAAAGGGGCGCAGTCTTTATTCAGCTTAGCCTCACTGATTCGATTACGAAAGGCACCTACTCACGTAGATCCTTATTTTATTGTGGAGATAACCTCATGCCCCCCCTCTCTACGGACTTGCATTACCTTGAAATCACCGAATTGGCGACACTCATCAGAACACGCCAGATATCGCCGGTTGCGGTAACGCGAGCGCAGCTCGATCGCATAGCCGCTGTGGATGGGGCTCTAGACAGCTACGCGCTGGTGACTGCGGATCTCGCTCTCGCCCAAGCTGAGGCAGCTGAGGCGGAGATCGCTGCAGGCCAATACCGTGGCGCATTACATGGTGTGCCAATTGCTGTGAAGGACCTCCTCTGGACTAAAGGTATTCCGACTGCGGCCGGAATGCCGATCCACCAGGGGCACTGCCCGACAGAAGATGCCACGGTAGTGCAACGCCTCAAGGAAGCCGGCGCGGTCTTGCTGGGCAAACTGCAGCTCACAGAAGGCGCCTACTCCGATCACCATCCGTTGATCACGCCGCCTAAGAATCCCTGGAACGCCGATTATTGGCCCGGCATTTCCTCCAGCGGGCCAGGCTCGGCGACAGCTGCCGGGCTGTGCTATGGCTCGCTGGCCTCCGATACTGGTGGCTCGATCCGTTGGCCAGCCGCCGCCAATGGCGTGACGGGATTGAAGCCCGGATGGGGCCGCGTCAGTCGTCACGGTGTGTTCGAGCTTGCCGCAAGCATGGATCATGTGGGTCCGATGGCCCGTAGCGCCGCGGATGCCGCCGCGCTATTAGCGGTCATCGCAGGTGGCGACCCGAAGGATTCCACTGCGATACCCGGTCCTGCCCCCGACTACCCAGCGGCTATTAAACAAGGTATCCAGGGAGTGCGTATTGGTGTGGATTCCGAATGGAATAGCGCCGATGTCGACCCTGGTAACCAAGAGGTGCTGTCGGAAGCGATTGAAATTTATCGCTCGCTCGGTGCTCATATCGTTGATGTCACATTTCCCGATGTGACGCAGGCGGTCGAGGACTGGGTGCCCATGTGCGCCATAGAGGCGGCCTGTGCACACCAAGCCACCTACCCCGCGCGCAAAGACAACTACGGTGCAGTGCTCGCGTCCGTTATCGAAACAGGTGGCACTTTTTCTGGCATCGATTATCAGAAGCTGATACTGCGGCGCCTGGATTTTAGCGGTCGTGTTGCCACCTTTTTCAGTACTGTCGATTTGCTGCTAACTCCAGTACATCCCTTCGCACCGCTGAGTCTCGACGCCATAAAAACGTTGGGAGAACAGCCTGAGTTGATCGTCAAGCTACAGCGATACACTTGTCCTTTTAACCTGGCCGGCAACCCCACCATCACGCTTCCTGGAGGATTCTCCCAGCAAGGCTTACCGATCGGATTCCAACTTGTCGCGGGCCATCTTGACGAGTCGATGCTTATTCGAGCCGGCGCCGCCTTCCAGAGCGTGACACCCTGGCATCGCCGTCATCCTTTGATTTAAAGGAAATCCTCATGAATATCAACTCGACGCCTGTCCGCCTTTTCTATGGTTGGTTCGTTGTTGCAGCCGCGTTCGCCATCACATTCATCGGATTCGGCAGCGCCTATACGTTCAGCGCCTTTCTCGTCCCCCTACAGACCGAGTTTGGCGCCTCGCGTGGATCGGTTTCCCTGGTCTTCTCGCTTGCAGGCTTTTTATACTTCGGCCTTGGAGTCTTGAGCGGGCCACTTGCCGACCGCTGGGGTTCTCGACCGTTGGCGGTGGCCGGTATGGTACTGGTGGGGCTTGGCCTGGCATTAGCTGGCATGGCCCGCAACCTTACGGAAGTCTATATCGCCTACGGGCTCGGCATAGGGCTTGGTGTCGGCCTCTCCTATGTACCAGTGCTTGGCACCATACAGCGCTGGTTCATCCGCCGCCGGGGTTTCGCCTCTGGCGTCGCGGTCAGCGGAATCGGTGTGGGGACGCTTGCCATGCCACCGCTTGCCGCTTTGCTCATCGAATCCTTCGGCTGGCGCGGCGCTTACTTTGGCCTAGGGGGGCTCGCCGTGGCCGTCGGTGCGGGAGTGGCTCTCCTGATCGTTAACAACCCTCGGGATCGAGGCGTCGAGCCCGATGGCGACCCTGTGCAGGCCGGAGCTCAATTCCAGCCACTTAGCGGCCGCTCCGTCGCCGCAGCCATTAAATCATCTCGCTTCATTGGTCTCTACGTGGCGTGCTTGTTTTGCTCGTTCGGCGTATTCGTGCCATTCGTCCACCTCGTTCCCTACGCGATGGATCACGGCGTCATGCCCTCCGTCGCCGTCTATCTTCTAGCTGTGATCGGTTTTGGAAGCACGGCCGGTCGCTTCCTGCTCGGCGGGGTCGCCGACCGGTTCGGGCGGCGTCTCACCCTCCTCGCGATGTACGTCGGTATGATGTTCGCTATGATGATTTGGTTGATCGCAAGTGACCCTTGGCTTTTGATGGTCTTCGCGCTCATCTACGGTGTTTTCTATGGCGGGTGGGTGGCGCTACTCCCAGCCATTGTCATGGACTACTTCGGCGGGCGGAACGTCGGGAGCCTGATTGGTATTCTGTACACCAGCGTGGCATTCGGGACTCTGATCGGACCCAGCGCGGCCGGGTTCGCTTATGACCTGAGCCAGAGCTACACGTTGCCGATTCTGGCCAGCGTTTGCGCGAACATCATTGCTATAGTCGTCTTTGTTGGCACTTCCAGGGAGTCCCATGCGGGAGATCAGCAATGATTGATCCGGTTCGAAATGCCGGAGTTAGTCTTTTGTTATAACAAAGCGGGTGGAAATAGGGGAGTTAAAAGCATATGGCAAATATAAAGACTCAATTGTATAAAAACAAATACGCCGATTTTATCATAGGTTCATTTGATCATAAGTTGTGCTTGCTGGACTATAGATATAGAAAAATGAGAAGCACCGTTGACAAAAGGATTCAACGAGGACTTAGAGCAAAATACGTTGAGGAAAGTGATGAAACAATAAATGTTACCATCTCCCAATTAGATGAATATTTTAAAGGTGAAAGAACTATGTTTGATATTCCTATGCTAATGGTCGGCTCGGACTTCCAAAGAAAAGTTTGGGATGCACTAATGGAGATAAAATACGGAGAAACATCAAGTTATTCCGACTTGGCAGAAAGCGTGGGAAATAAAAATGCAATCAGGGCTGTCGCAAATGCGAATGGCGCAAACTCGATGGCTATAATTATTCCATGCCATAGAATAGTAGGCTCCAACGGCGAGCTTGTTGGATATGGAGGCGGGCTACCTCTTAAAAGGCGCCTGCTAGAAATTGAGAATTCCGAGAAAAAGCAGCTGGAAATGCTTTGAGCGAGCCCGTAAATGAATCTGTGTAACCGCCCACCTCATCCCTCGATACTCCGGTTCAATCACAATGTCC
>CAZFPG010000067.1:0-5728 GCA_964521055.1 uncultured Marinobacter sp. | reverse complement strand
AATCTGTGTAACCGCCCACCTCATCCCTCGATACTCCGGTTCAATCACAATGTCCGCTACCCAGGTAAATGTAGCACCATCAGTGAATGCACGCCCGAAACCTATCTGCCTGTCTTCATGGTAGAGACTGAAACAGATGGAACCCGCAACTATGTGCTCGACAATCCCTTTCGGACGACGGTCTCCCCAGTATGTCGCAGCGAGTAGGCGATGAACCGTATCCAGTTGCACCCTGACAAAGACGCCCGGTGATGAAAACGGACGCCCACGGATTCTGGCAGCCCAAAGCTGAGGCGTACTTAAGCTTCCGCCTGTCCTTGCTTGTCAACTTTATTCTTCAACATTGAGGCGAGATCACTAGCCCAGCTAGACACAACTTTTTCAAAACCCCGATTTAAACCCTTAATTGCAGAATCGTTGAACTTCCTAGTCAATGAACGATTCAAAAAATCTTCATACATAGAAAGACTGTCATCATCTATATTTTGATATGAGTAAACAAATGAGATAATCACAAGCTGACGAATATTTTCCCGCATTTGAGGTTCCACTTCCGCCATTTGTGATTCATAGGCATCCAAGTTGAGCTCTTGGTCAGGAGCCATCGCAGTCATAATCGCAGAATAGACAGCAATGCCACTATATTCTTGCATTTTCATAGTCATATCTGTAGCGCCAAGAAGCTCATCCAATCGTCTCGCCACTTTGACACGATCAGTATTCGCTAGCAGTTGCTGAGCACTATTTATCATACGCTGGTAGGCCTCAGGTGTTGATGCTTTCTCTTCAGCCGCAGTAATCCTTTGACCAATATCTGATTCATACCATTCCAGCAACGTTTCGATATCATCACCGCTTAAAGACTTTTCAAGTGACAACCGAATTTCATCTAGAACAACTGACGGTAATATTGTCTTATCAGCACTGTTGAGCATCAGCGAAACTTCATCTTCGGGTATCGTGGCCCCCTGCTGGATACCTTGCATGATTCCTGTTTTTACCAGTCCCGGAAATTCACCAACCTGTTTTGTTATACCTGACAAAATTAAAAGTCTGTCGAGATTGGTTTCTTTAGAGGAAGCCAAAACAGATGAACAAAACAAACTAATCAATATTGTAAACAAAAATGTGGATGCCCTATTCTTCATTTTTCTTTATTCCATTGGTGGTTTAAGTTAACGAGGCTAAAGAAAAAGGCTTAGCCGTTTCTGGAGCTTCAAATTTATTAATATTTGTACCGCAAATTGAGCTGTCTTGTAAAATCTGAGGCACTTTAACATCAAAAAACGTAGCTTGATTATGAGTTCCCCGATGGCCCAATGTCTTCACCAAACATAATTCGATGGCCTTCTGGTGTCGCGACGCCAAATTCACGCATGCCCCAGGGCTTGTTGGATATGGACTGGAAAACCTCAGCGCCGCGCCGCTCAAAGTCATTGTAAATTTCGTCAATGCCCTCGCAGTTCACATAGGCAAAGTACGAATGGTCGTGCGTATCGCGGGCGGGAATTTCATCCGGACAACGTCCAAGCATGATATGAAAACTGCCAAGACTAATGAACGACCAGCCCTCTATACGGAAGCGGACAGAGAACCCGAGCTTGTCGAGAAAGTACCTCTCAGTCAGGTCGAGATCATTGACCGCCAGAACGTGCTGGGTTGCTTTTATTTCAAACACTTATGACTCCATTCACAAGGACGGATACTTCCGAGAAGGCTCACATGGGTTATATTTCACCCTCAATCTCGCTTTGTAGTTTTTCAAGCTCATCAAGCACGCGAATAAATTTGCTGCCGAAGTCGGTCACTTTGTATTCAACCCGGGGTGGCGCCTCGTTATAGGTAACACGTTCCAGAATACCAAATTGCGTGTTCTTTCTTAGGCATTCGTTAAGTACCTTGGTGGTTAAGCCCTCAACGCTACGGACCATTGCCCCTGGCCGATTGATGCCGTTTGCCAGAAGTTGATAAACAGTGAGTGACCACTTACAGCCGTATATGGTTTCAACCATCCGCGCACTTTTCTCAGGCGCTGATTTCCTCAGAAATATTTTTCCCTGTTCTTTCATCAATATGTACCAATAAGTACCTACCGCACCAAATTGTGCCTTATTTTCAATAGCCTACAGATTTCTTAATCTATGTCCACACTTTACTACCTACCTGTGGAGGTAATCAGATGGAAAACACAACTAGCTCTTTGGCCTTGATTGTCGGTGGCTCCAGTGGAATGGGTTTAGCGACCGCAAGGCAGTTGCTCAACCGGGGCATTCATACGGTAATTATTGGCAGTTCATCCTCGAAACTGGAAGATGCCAAGCATGATCTTGCAGGAATGGGAGACATTGAAACACTCCAGGCAAATCTGTACGAAGCCAACGACGTTCAGCGCATACTTGATTTTGTTGCAAATCACGACCGCCACATAAAATATTTTGTCAACGCGGCAGGCAAGTTCAAACCAACACCATTTCTTGAGCATGGAGGCAAGGACTACGATACCTACCTGGAGCTAAACCGTGCTGCATTCTTCATCTCTCAGGCAGTGGCCAAGAATATGTCAGAAAATGGTAGTGGTTCCATTGTGCATGTTGGCTCAATGTGGGCAAAACAAGCCATCAAAGCCACGCCCTCATCGGCGTATTCAATGGCAAAAGCCGGCTTACATGCGCTAACTCAGCATATGGCGATGGAACTGGCTGATAGGAATATCCGTGTAAATGCCGTTTCTCCTGCTGTGGTGAAGACCCCCATTTACGAATCCTTCATTGAACCGAGTGAAATCGATAAAACGCTTGCCACGTTTGATGGATTTCATCCAATTGGAAGGATCGGCACCTCCGAAGATGTTGCCAATACGATCAGCTTCCTGCTCAGCAGTGATTCGAGTTGGGTGACAGGTGCCATTTGGGACGTGGATGGTGGCGTAATCGCTGGCCGAAACTAAAACCCTTCCGGGTAGTCGGATAATATCTACTACCCGGCCTTGCCATTGCGATATATCGAGCCCACGGGGCTTTTTGCCTCAACGCAGAAAATAAGCGGCAGCCCTGCAGTGCCACGAAAGAGCTATCCGATGGGAGGGCCTACAGGGCCGGAATGAACTTGAGTCAACTGCTTGCTATTCAAGCTTGATCGCTGACTGCCATACTTAGGCCTTTGCGGCCATTTGCGAGACGAGCGTTACTGCAAATTCGCGATAGCTGTGCAGCGGTCGGCCTAGGATTCGGGTCAGACGCTCGACATCGCCAGGCTGCGGGATCATGCCGTCGCTGACATAGCGTTCGGCCATCAGGCGCATTTCATAGGCGGTCCACTTCGGCATGAAGGTCGCCATGTTCTTCTCGAATTCGCTGGGATCGTCTCCGCCATAGTTAACAGGGCGGCCGAGGAGTTCCGACCAGATCGCGGCCACATCCGAACCCGTCAACGTATCGGGGCCGACCATATTGATGGTTTCAGTAGGCAATTTGTTCGGGGCCTGATCGCGACGGATCAATTCGATCGCGGCGACTTCGGCGATGTCCCGGACATCGACCATGGCGACACCCTTGCCACCGATCGGCATCGGGTAAACGCCATAGTTGAAGATCACATCTTTGATCATTTGCTCGTTGTCGATAAAGTAAGCCGGACGCAAAATAGTGGCACTGAAATCCATCTGCTCAAGCATACGCTCAGCTCCATACTTCACCGCAAAATGGGGCACGTTTACAGCTTGATCTGCCTCGAAGACTGACAGGTAAACCACCCGTTCAACCCCCGCCTCGCGAGCGATGTTCAAAGTGATAATGGCCTGAGTGAATTCGTCCCCAGTGACCGCATTGAGCAGGAACAGGCTGGTGACACCGCTAAATGCGTTGCGTAGCGAGTCAATGTCGAGCACATCGCCTTTTGCGACTTCCACTCCGTCCGGAAATCCAGCCTTGGAAGGGTCACGGGTGAACACGCGCACATGGGCGCCGCGATTGACGAGTTGGTCTACGACGTGGTGGCCGACGCGGCCAGTGGCACCAATTACGAGAATAGTCATGAGGTTTGCTCCTGATAAAGGTTACGGTGTTGTCTTATGACGACGACCCCACTCTATTTGTTTCAAGCACGGTTCGATAGATGCTATAAATAGACGCAACGTCTCACTGGTGGAACAGTATGGATCTACTTGCTATCGCAGATTTCAATCTGGTAGCCCGGCATGGCGGGTTTGGGCGAGCTGCACGGGCGAGTGGGCGCTCGAAGGCAACCTTGTCCCGTCGGGTTGCCGAGATGGAGAGCAGCCTTCAACTGAGGCTCTTCGAGCGCGGATCGCGCAAACTCAAGCTGACTCAGGAGGGAATAGCGCTTTACGAGCGAACTCGTACCTTGCTTACCGAGTTGGATGAGACCGTCAATTCAATTGCTTCCGGCGCAACCCGTCCCTCAGGCCGCTTGCGCATCAGTGCTCCATTGCTGTTCTGCCAACTCGCGATGGGCAAGCTTTCTGCCGAGTTCGCCGCAAAATATCCAGATGTACAACTCGAGGTCACTACAGAGGATCGGCCTGTCGATATGGTCGACGAAGGTTATGACTTGGTGATTCGAGTGAATCCCGAAGCCGATGAAAACCTTTACGGACGCATATTTCTGCGGGATCGATTGGTGGTAGTTGCCAGTCCCGACTTGATACGGCCCTCCGGCAATCAACCAGTCCCGGCTGTTGTGCGAGGGTTCGGCCAGCAGGCGCCTGCGTGGGATTTAATCACTGCTGGCAGGAAGACGCGTCTCGCAGTGAATCCCATTCTTCGTCTTTCGTCGATGATCATGGTGCGCGATGCAGTGCGTGCCGGCGCCGGCGTCGGTCTGCTTCCGATTTCACTGGTCAGTCAGGATCTGGACGCTGGGCGGCTCGCGCACTGGGGCGACGTCGAGGGCCCGGAAATTGCCCTGTGGGCGCTCTATCCGTCACGCCGGCTGCTCAATGCACGTGTCTCAGCATTCCTCGAGCTTCTGAAAGAAGTGTTTCCCTCAGGTGAGCCGGAGGAACTTGCTGCATATGCCGGTGCGTAATAGCTTTAGCGGGGTGAAGCTCTTTGCCTTCCGGGTTGTCTCTCACTCCGCCAGACTCGTATGAGCACAACCTCTTTTTTAGCCTGCATGAGATAGACAACCCGAAATAGCGCATGAATCAATTCGCGAATATGCTCCAGGTTGAATTCAGGAACAACTCGGCCAGCATCAGGGCGGAGTTGAAGCATTCCACCATGCTCCATGGGTAGCAGATCCTCGGAGAATTTCACTTGCATAGCGACCACCTAGTCAACGATTCGGCGCCATTATTAGCACCAGTTAAATACAGGTGCGGTCAAGAAACATAACGCCAAGCTCAGCCGAAGTGCGGTCGGCTGCAGCTCGTTGTTGGGCGTATTCGGCATAAGCTCTCAAGCTCGGCTAAGTGTCGTATTCGTCGTGCAAACGCCACCACGCATACGCAGGGGTTTGCGGCCAGCCTTCGGGAGAGTCTTCCCACGCTTCCTGCCGGCCATATGGTGTGAGGTCAAGCAATTTAAAATTGGTGTCGAACAGCTCGCCGCCGCGATCGGTGGTGAAGTATGTACGGAATATGCGGTTCTCGTCATCACGAATGAACACGTTGACGGCAAATCCCTTCCCCGCATCGAAGGCGTCGGCGAAGCAGCGACCGTGATCAGTGTACCAGGGAGCGTTCCAGCCCATTCGCTTTTGCAGGGCA
>CAZFPG010000066.1:0-12073 GCA_964521055.1 uncultured Marinobacter sp. | reverse complement strand
GTATTCCAGCAACTCCTCAAGCCGCTTCAGTACCAGCCGATGATAGGCGCGTGTAGCGGAAAAGCGGAAGGTGGCGTGGGCGCGGAAGGCTTCGATCCGTGCTGCGATATTGGTCAGGTCCGCCAGTACCTCACGCTCGTCAATGTCCTGGTTATCAGCCAGGGACTGGGTGATAACCGCCAGTTGCTGGTCCATCTCGTTCAGTGAGGGTGTCATTTCCCGGGCCAGTGGCAGTGCCAGCAATGACATCAGGCGGTAGGTCTCGATTTCCATCAGGCGCTGGGTCAGGCGGCCGAGCTGGCTGTCTGACATGTCACGGTTGAGCACCATGAAGCGGCCAAAGTTGTCGCTGTGAAGCCTGAAGGTTCCCCATACCCGGGCCTTGCCCTCCCAGGGGCTGCTGCCCACCAGGCGTTCCCCTTCGAACCAGTGGCGAATCTGCGCCAGGTCGGTTTCCGTGCCGTCAGCGGCCTGTTGCAGGTCGATATGGAAGGCCGCCACCACGGTGCCGGTAAGCTTTTCGAGCCAGCCCTTGGGCAGTGAGGAGGTGCCGGTATCTTCGAAGGGTTGATGACTGTCGCTCGCTCCCAGATTGATAAAAGTGTAGGAGGCGAATTCCATGTGCATCTCACGCCGGATGCGCAGGGAGCCGAAAGTGGCCTCGTAGCAGCTGACGTCCTCGTGTGGCTCGGGTTCCCCCAACATGATATGAAGGTCCTGCCAGTGCCGGAACTGGGTGGCACGCTGCTCCGGCGTGGTCAGCAGGGCAATATGGGTCACCTGCGCGGGGCAAGGCAGGACGTGGAACGGACGGGAGTGGAGCTCGTTGTAGAGCTCGTTTCTCAGGGGGTGCAGGTCAAGCTGGTTGAGCGCGGGGTTCACGGTCCGTTCCTTTGACAATAATTCGGCATTTGGGGGATGTGAGAACAGGCTAGAGGTTTATCCGGCATTGCGAAAGACGACTTGCGGCTTAAGACCCTTGTAGGGGCTGACTGCTTTGGCTGGCGCTTTACCCGGATGGCAATGCCACTTTGAAGCGGACCCCGCCGGATTCATTGGCAGCGGTTACCTCGCCGTTGTGATGCTCGGTGATCAGCCTGACAATCAGCAGGCCCTGGCCCAGGTGGCCTTCCTGTTTACCGGTCCTCACGGAAACGAAGGGGCTGAAGATGTCACTGGTGAGGTTGTCCGGCAATGACGAGCCTTCATTGAACACACTCAGTTCCAGTGGTCCGGGGCCGGACCGAAGGCGCACTTCAATGCTGCCGTGTGGAGGCGTGAAATCCCGGGCGTTGTCCACCAGCTTGTCCAGTAGCTGCACCAGCAGCTCCGGAGAGCCGTGGCAGAGGCAACCGTGGGCGGGGCCGGAATAATGAATGTGGTGATCCGGGTCCAGTTCCTGATAGGCGAGCGTGGTCTGGGCAGCCACGTCGGCCAGGTCAAAGGTTTCTTTCTCGGCGTGGTCCAGACTCTGTTCCAGCCGGGCGGCTTCGCTCATACCCTGCAGTATCTGGCGCAGACGGTCGGTGGCGGAGCGGGCCCGCTCAATATAGCTGGCCTGTTCCGCAGGATCCGTGGTGTGGCTCAGGTTCTCCAGCGATGAGCGCACGACGGCCACGGGGGTTTTCAGTTCATGGGACAGCCGCCGGGAGAAACTTTCAAGGTAGTCTGTATAGCCCTGGAGGCGGTCCACCATGTGGCTGAATTGCCGTGACAGGTCACCCAGTTCGTCTTTCGCCTTTGCCGGTGGCAGGGCGCCCAGAACCCGGCCATCGTCATCGATGCTGGCACTCACCGCCCGCTGCAGGCGGGTAATACGCCAGGACAGCCAACTGGCATAACCCAGCAGTACCAGCATCAGCCCGATGATCAGCAGCACGCTGCGGGCAATCACCGAGCCAAGTGTGCTGCCGGACAGGGCCAGTAACTGGTCCAGGGACTCTTCCAGCACCAGCACCCGGCCGTCGTCCAGTTGCTGTCTGACCAGCATGTAGGTCTCGCCATCCTGGTGACGAACCAGTCCCGGCGAAGGCATGCCACTGGCTTCCATGCGATGGGTCTGGTGGTCCAGGGGTACCGGTTCCGGTTGATAGAATCTTACCAGTGCCCGCAGGCCATTCAGGCTGATACGCTCAAGAATCTGTAGCGGGCTGAGGCTGTCGAATTCGGGTTTGTCGGTGTCGGAGCTTCTTTCCTGGCGAGCAATCACCCAGCCGTCCGGCTCCAGAACCCAGGCTCCCTGGCCCGGGGCGATCATGGCCTCGAGCCGTTTTTCCAGGGATGGCAGCCGGGTGACCAGCTCTGCCGAGGCATGGCCTGCCACGATTCCGCCGTTACCGGTGGAGAGGGCATCAGCCCCGGGCCATGTGACCTGGAAGCCAAACCGTGCCGATGGCGCCGGGCGGGGGATTCTCAGTTCCGCCTGATAGCCGTTACTGACGGCCTGCCAGTATCCGCTGATGCGGTAGTCAGTCGAGCCCTCGCTGCCCGGCTCCAAGGCGTTGATGGCACCCGGTGCCTGGGTGCGAATAAGGCGCCTGCTGGTCTGGTTGCCATCAATAAAATGAAGCTGGATCTGGTCATGGGGCTGGTCGGGATTGCCCGGGTTGAAAAATTCTGCTGCCCGGCCGCTGACCCGGATAAGCAGGTATAGATGATTGCGGTTTACCGCCGCCTGCCAGGACACTTCCGGCCCACCGCTGGCGCTGACCTGCTGGGTACTTTGCCACTGCTGGCGGGATTCTTCCTCGTCGTATCCGGGCCAGTCGTCGCCGTAGCCGTCCAGGTTGGGCGCGCGGGACAACCGGTCGGCGTAAATCACGGGAGTTCCGGGCTCAATAGCCGGGTGTTCCTCCAGCTGCTCCGCGGCAAAACCGGCGACACGTCCGGCCTGACTCTGCAGTTGCCGGGCTGCCTGGTCCCGCAGTGCCTGGTCCAGCTCCAGCACAAACTGCAAGCCTGCCCAGGGAATCAGCAGCATCAGCAGGCTGGCAATGAAAAGTTGGCGTTTGAGGGTCAAAACTCAGGCCTCATGGGCGTTCCATCGGTAACCCATGCCATAGGCGGTGTGAATGCCGTCGAAACTGTCATCAAGCTGCAGGAACTTGCGGCGTATCCGCTTGATGTGGGAGGTCACCGTGTTGTCGTCCAGGACTGTGCTGGCGGCCTCCATCAACTGGTCCCGGCTGCGCACGTGGCCCGGGTGCTGAACCAGCGAGTGCAGCATCCAGAACTCCGTTACCGTCAGATCAATAGGCTGGCCGTTCCATTCCGCGGTCATCCGGTCCACGTTCAGTGCCAGCCGGCCCCGATGTACCACTTCGTCCGGCTGTTTCAGGGCTTCGGCCCAGGCATCGGCACGTCGCAGAAGAGCGGTTACCCGGGCCAGGAGGTGGTCCATGCTCATGTCCTTGGTGACATAGTCGTCGGCCCCCAGCCGCAGGCCGTGCACGGAATCGATGTCGCTGTCCCGGGCCGTCAGGAAAATGATCGGCAGGGTTTTCGACAGGCTGCGCAGGTCCTGGCACAGGGTAAAGCCGCCCTCGGGCTCGTCACCCAGGCCCACATCGATAATCGCCAGGTCCGGCAGGGCGCTGCGCAATACCTGGAAGGCACTACCGCGGTCCCCATAGGCAGACACCCGGTAGCCCCGGCGCTCGAAGGCGTCCCGGTAGTTTTCCCGGATGGCGGGTTCATCTTCAATCAACACGATGTGTCGCTTCATAACTGCAGCCATTTCCCTGTTAGTACCGGCTTCCATTTAACCATGGCCTGACGCCAGAACAAGGTAAAGCGGCCGGTTTGCCATAATTCATCATTTTTTTAACGCCGGATCGCCAGATTGTGACACCGGATCGCCGTTTCCATGGGCTGAAATGGACACCAGTTGCCAACAGGCGTGTGTGTTCACCCAACAAGACAAGGAAGCGGAATGATGCTGCTCACCCATGTAGTGCTACCTTCACCAACCCTGATGAAACCCGGGCGCCGGACCCGGGGATTTGCTGCGGGCCAGGTATCGCCGCGCCTGCGGCGCTGGCTCGAAGGGATCTCGCTGTGGCTGGCAGTGTTGCTGTTCCTGTTTGTGCATCCCGTCTATGCCGAGGCTTCCGAAAACGGGCCCGAGGGCACCGGAGAGTTTCATTTTATCGATAATGCCGGCCAGCGTCAGGGCTCGGCGACCCTGCTCAATACCGATTACAAGGTGACCGTCAGCGGACTCATTGCCGACACCCGGCTGCGCCAGAGTTTTCGCAACACCAGCCAGCAATGGCGCGAGGGTGTTTTCGTGTTTCCCCTGCCGGAGAACGCCAGTGTGTACGGTATGACCATGACCGCAGGTGAGCGGGTGATAGTTGGCGAGATCCATGAGAAGCAGGAAGCGAAACGCCAGTACAGCAAGGCGAAGAAGGAAGGACGCAAGGTGGCCCGGGTGGACCAGCAACGGCCGAACCTGTTTACCACCCGTATGGCGAACATTCCTCCCGGCGAAACCATTACCGTAGAGCTGAATTACCAACAGGCCGTGCGGTACCAGTCCGGTGAGTTCGAATTGCGCCTGCCCACCACCCTGACACCACGCTACATGCCCGGCCAGGCACTGGACAACCGGCCGGCGCAATGGACAGGAGGCTGGGCGACCCCTACTACCGATGTGCCGGACGCCGACCAGATCAGCCCTTTCACGGTGCTGCCGGAAGATGTCGGGCCCGACAGCCACCGGGCAACGATTGCCCTGGATATCAATGCCGGCCTGCCAGTCAGCCGCGTGTCCAGCCCCAGCCATCGCATCAGCAGCACCTGGGCCGGTAACGCCGTTGAGGTAACCCCGGAATCCGGAGACGTGCTGATGGATCGCGACCTGGTGGTGCGCTGGTCGCCAGCGAGGGGCATGGAACCTTCGGCGGCGGTTTTCCATGAACAGTGGCAGGGCGAGGACTATCTGCTGGCGCTGGTGGTGCCGGGGCTAAGCCGTGATCAGCGACTGCCGCGGGAACTGGTATTTGTCATCGATACCTCCGGCTCTATGGCCGGCGAGTCCATTCGCCAGGCCCGTAATGCCCTGCTGCGTGGGCTGGACACCCTGGGACCGGAGGATCAGTTCAACGTGATCCAGTTCAACAGCCAGACCCATGCCCTGTTTATGGAACCGGTACCGGCCAGCGCCAACAACATCGCCCGGGCCCGCCGCTACGTGCAGGGGCTGAATGCCAATGGCGGCACTGAAATAGCGCCTGCACTGGATGCTGCACTGGATGACCGACGCAGTGACGGAGGAGAGGTGCCTGAGAGGGTCCGGCAGGTGGTGTTCGTTACTGACGGTTCCGTTGGCAACGAGGCGGCCCTGTTCAGGAAGATCAACGACCAGTTGGGTCGCAGCCGCCTGTTTACCGTGGGTATCGGCTCGGCGCCCAATATGCACTTCATGCGGGAAGCGGCGCGCTACGGCCGCGGCACCTACACCGCCATCAGTGACCTCTCGGACGTGGAGCGGCCTCTGGATGAGCTGTTTGCCAAGATGGAGTCCCCGGTGTTGACGGATATCTCGGTCACCTGGCCCGGCCAGACATCCGCAACGGAGGCTTTCCCGGGCCGCATCGGCGACCTGTTCCGCGGCGAACCGATGGTGCAGGTGGTGCGTGGGCTCTCTGGAAAAGGCGAGCTTGACGTTTCCGGGCGGTTGCCGGATGGCAGCCAGTGGCAGCAGTCCCTGAGTCTGGATCAGGCTGCCCCGGGTAAGGGACTGCATCGCCACTGGGCCAAGGAGAAGATCAACGGCCTTATGGACAGCGGGCTTACCGGGCAGATTGATGAGGAGGCGCGCGCGGAAGTAACCGATCTGGGATTGAAGCACCAGTTGATGACGAAATACACCAGCTTCCTGGCACAGGAGAAGACGCCATCCAGGCCGACGGAGGAAACCCTGGCCACTGACAGTGTACCCACATTACTCCCTGCTGGAAGCCAGGGCACCATGTTGCGCTACCCGCAGACCGCAACTGTGTCTCCGCTGTTGATTGCCATCGGCCTGGTGGGACTGATGTTCTCGGCTGCCATTACCCTGCTGCAGCGGAGGGTGTTTGCATGAACCGGCTGATTCTTCTTCTGGCAATGACCTTCGGGACCGTTCTTGCAGTCGGGTTGTGGATCCCCCTCAAGGCCATTGCGGCTCAGGAGCTGCTGGAACTGGCCTGGGCCGAAAGCCAGGCCCGGCAGCAGGAAACCCGCCCCTGGCCCTGGGCGGATACCTGGCCAGTGGCACGCCTGACCCTGCCGGAAACCGGCCAGTCACTGATCGTGCTGGATGGTGCCCATGGCGAAAGCCTGGCTTTTGGTCCGGGGCAGGTGCTGGGTAATCAGGACCTGGCGGGGCCGGTGGTGATTGCCGGCCATCGGGATACCCATTTCCGCGGGCTGCAGCATCTGGAAACCGGAAGCCGGATTCAGTTGCAAAGCCGGGACGGAGACTGGCGCACCTTCCGGGTCGACCGTACCCGGGTGGTTGATAGCCGTCACGAGCGAATCGACACAGCACAGTTGCCACGGGATTCCTTGTTGCTGGTTACCTGCTATCCCTTCAATGGCCTGGAGAACAACGGTCCGCTACGCTATGTGGTGGAGGCAACAGCCGAGTCCATGGTGACGGCGGGTGAAGCCAGCAATGTCATCACCGGGGAGACTGTTGCCGGAACCTGATTTTGGCGTACACTTGTGCGCCAAAAAACTGTATCAGGGTTTCGTAGTCGATGGGATTGCTCAGAAAGTTCCTGGCCTGGCTGTTGGTGCCGGTCATTTGTCTGTTCGCGCTGGTTCTGTACGTTGCCAGGCCGTTTAATCCGGACAATAACCGGTTGCTGGGGTGGACGGTTGCCCGGGTCGGCCGGTTTTTCCTGGGTATGGAGCGCCCGTTGGAAGGGGCTGAGCACATGCCGCAGGATCGGCCAACCGTGGTAATTGCCAACCACCAGCACAACGATGACCTGTTTGTGATGGGCGACCTGTTGCCTCCCCGCACAGTCACCGTAGGCAAATCGTCGCTGATCTGGGTTCCGTTCTTTGGCCAGGTGTTCTGGCTCGGCGGCAATGTCATCCTGAATCGCGGCCGCTCCCACAAGGCCATTGCCGTTATGCAGGCCACCAGTGAAGCCATCAGCCGTGACCGCAAGAGCCTGTGGGTGTTTCCCGAGGGTACACGCAGCCGTGGCAGAGGCTTGCAGGGCTTCAAGAAAGGCGCCTTTCATGCTGCCGTGGCCTCCGGCGCACCCATCACCATGGTCTGCGCCAGGCAGTATTATGATCGCACCCTGGGCTGGTGGGGGCGTCGGGAGCCCGTTGCCATCCGGATCCTGCCGCCCGTGGAAACCGCCGGGCTTACCGTCGACGATATTCCGCGTCTGATGACCCAGTGCCATCAGCAGATGGAGAGTGCCATAGCCTCGCTTGTACCAGCGCCCTGAATCCTTTCTATGAAAGTGTTGTCCCCATTGACGGAAGTGCTTGAAGCATCAGGCAAAACAGGGCAGTCTTTCGGAGACTGTTTCGCTGCAGGGAGATGCATGCAATGAATCTTATTCTGTTCCTGATTATTGGTGGTGTTGCCGGCTGGCTTGCGGGCCTGATCATGAAAGGCCGGGGCTTTGGTGTGCTGGCCAATATCGGTATCGGTATTGTCGGTTCTGTTCTGGGCGGTTTCGTGTTCCGCCTGCTGGGGCTGGCTGCCCAGGGTGCCGTGGGTGAACTGGTTACCGCCACTGTGGGTGCGGTGTTGCTGCTGGCGGTTGTCAGCGCTATCAAGAAGGCTTAAGGATGATTGTACCTGTTACCGCTGTATTTGCAGCCGTTCTCGGGCTGTTGCTGGTGTTGTTGTCGGGCATGGTTTCCCGCTTTCGCCTGAAGTACCGGAAAAGCCTGGGGACGACCGACGACCGTGACTTCGAGGCCGTCGTGCGGGCCCAGGGCAACCTGGTGGAATACGCCCCCCTGGGCCTGCTCATGCTGGCTATTGCAGAACTGAACGGGGTTCACGGTGGGCTGGTGTACTGGACGGGGATGGTCTTCGTTGTTGGGCGGGTGCTGCACGCCTTTGGCATGATCAACGGCCGGGGAGGCCCCCACATCGCCCGGATGATAGGTATTCTTATGACCTGGGCCGGCATCCTTGCCATTGCCGTGTTGCTGCTGTGGAATGTGTTTCAGGTCTATGGCTGAGTCTGGAACGGGGGCATAAACGCCCCCCGATCAGCCACCGGCATAACAGGGCCGTTGTTACAGTGCCTGTGCCATCTCCATGGTGAGATATTCCAGCTCCAGCCGGCGATTGGCGGCATGGTCTTCCGGCCTCGCCAGCGGGCGTTCGCTGCCCCAGCCGCTGACCATGATCTGGCTTTCCCTGACTCCCTCGCGAATCAGTAACTTGGCAGCACTGCTGGCACGCAGGCGGGACAGGAAGTGATTGTATTCGCCGACGCCGAAGTTATCGGAATGGCCGTGTATGCGCACCCTTACACCCGGGTTGTGCCGTAAATAGTCGGCATGCTGGCGCAGGATGGCCTGGTCCTGATCATCCAGGCGATGCTTGTTGAATCCGTAGTGAAAGCGCATGCGGTGCGGCTTTCGCGGGGAGCCGTCCGGGGTTATTGCCGGCATCGCAAGGCCGGATTCGATGGCCGCTCTGGCAAGCAGTTCCGGATTGTCCAGTATGAGTACAGTCATGGCAGTTTCCTTGTTTGCACGTCCGTTTTTTTTGTTGTCCCGGCAACTATTGGCTGTGGCCGGGACAACGGCAATTGGCGATTGGTCGAAACCCTGAGCAATGCTCCTTCCGAGCATTCTGCGATTCGCCCCATTTGCGGCTGCCCTGATTGAATGTCATTTGTATGACCTTCGTGTGACAAGCGCAGAGTAGCCTGTATTGAGGCGCCACGCACAGTTTGTTTTGCCCGTGGTGCGATAAATCGCTTCAGGGTTCATTACAGCGCGAAAAACTGGCCATGCTGTGGTAAAAAGCACATCTCCCGGGACAAATTATGATGAATTGTGACCGCCCATGCTGATCATCCCCGCAGAAAACTCCGTCAACTGGAAACGCCCGCCCTGGGTAACCCTGGGGTTGATGCTGGCCTGCGTGCTGGTATTTACGTTTTATCAGGGCGACGACAGCCGTCTGACCGAGCAGGCGATCGAGGAGTACCTGGATTCGGGTCTGCAGTCCCTTGAAGCACCGGTCTATGAAGATTATCTGCAGCGCCAGATTCGCTTCGAGGGGGATGAAGACCGGGTTTACGAGCTGCAGAACTTCCAGCAGCTGCGCCAGGAGGGCGGGGAAATCTGGGTGGCCTACAGCCTGCTGTCCGACCGCGAATTCTACCAGTACATGCTGGAGAACCGGGACGTGTTACTGGCACCTGCGGAACGTCGCCGCTGGATGGAGCAGCGGGGGGATATCCAGGCTCGCCTGATGGACCGCCTGAGCGCCAACCAGTTGGGCCTGGTGCCCGCGGAGTTCTCTCTGTACACCCTGATCACCTATCAGTTTCTCCACGGTGGCTGGGGGCACATCATCGGTAACCTGGTGTTCCTGTTCCTGCTGGGCTTTACCGTTGAAAAAGCCCTTGGCCCCGGCCGTTTCCTGCTGGCTTACCTGCTGTGTGGGGCGATTTCCGGCGTGGTGTTCACCGCTTTCTCCATGGGCAGCCATATTCCCCTGGTGGGCGCGTCCGGCTCCATCTCCGGGCTGATGGGCATGTACGTGGCCATTTACGGGCTGCAGAAAATACGCTTCTTCTATTTTGTGGGCGTGTACTTCAATTACTTCCGGGCGCCGGCCCTGGCGATCCTGCCGGTGTGGCTGGGCAAGGAAATCTACGACTACTGGTTTGCCGGTGCTACCGGTATCGCCTACATGGCCCACGCCGGTGGTTTGGTGGCGGGCGCCGGCATGGTGTGGTTGCTGGGCAAGAGCTGGCTTCAGGTAAAAGAGGAATTCTTCGAACCGGAAGAGGACGAGCAGGACGAGCGCTTCACAACCGGCTACAGCCAGGCCATGGCCAGCCTGGGGCGCATGGAGTTTGACCTGGCTCGGCGCCAGTTCGAGGCGCTACGTGAGCATTACCCGGATCGCACCGTGCTGCTGGAGCACCTGTACCAGTTGGCAAAACTGCGCCCGGATCTGCCGGAATACCGCGAGCGGGCACGGGAGTTGATGAACGAATCCCTCAGCCGCCGCCAGCCGGAACAGATGATCGAAATATGGCAGGAATACCTGGGTAAGGGTGAGGGTCATCAGCCCCTGAGCGCCGAAGATCATAATCGGGTTCTTTTCACCAGCCTGAAACAACACGACCTCAAAGCCGCAGAAAAGGCCTTCGAGAGACTCAGAAGCACCGGCGATGAGCTCCTGACAGCGGAGGCCTGTCGATTGCTGGTAGACGAGTTCGAAAAGCACCAGATGACGCCAAAGGCCCGCCACTACAGGCAGTTGTTGCAGGAAGGCTGACTCATTGGTCGATGGGCCGGTTGCCGGGGGCACCTTTCCGAAACCGTGCGTAGCCATGGGTGAAGCGCATAGCGCTTCACGGGCAAGCCAAGGACGGCTTGCCCTGGGCCTTCAGCGCGACGCAGGAGCAATAAGCGCTGAAGGGCGGAGCCGAGCGTACAGGGACGTATTCACAGCGTGTTTTGGAAAGGTGCCCCCGGCAACCGGCCTACTCCTGAGCAGAAAAAGAAGCCCTGGGGGCCTTCAAAGGCTCACGATTCTCAACCTGCTGAAGATAAACGTCAATCTGTTCGTGCAGAGGATGTTTCAGGCACCGCTTCTTGATGAAATTCAGGAATGCAGAAGCCTTTTCCCATTGCCCCAGGCCGTTGGCCAGTGCCTGCGCCACCAGCAGGTAGGCTGGTGCAAGCTCAGTGCTGTCCGGAAACCTTTTGTGAAAGTCCTGCAACAGCCTGAGGGTGGCTTTGAAGTGCCCGCGCTGGTAAAGACAGCGGGCGCAGCGTACCGACAGTTCGGGATCCTCCAGCCGGAATCCGGGCTCGGTGGTTTCAATTGTCTTCAGCAACTGAGCAATCCCGTCACCGTCATTGCGGTCTGCCAGCATGTTCAACAGCCTGGGATGGTACCGGTACAGCTCCTGAACGTCGTTACGGGCACTCAGCAACTGGTGCAGCTGCCCCAGCCGCAGCGTGTTCTGTGACTCCCGCTTTAGCGCCTCTTTCAGCATGGACTGGACGCGATCGTAGTTGCCGTCCTTCAGGTTCATATCGATATCGGCATCAAACCGCTTGCTCCGGTCCCGGTTCTGCATCTCCCCGGCCTGTTCGTCATCCTGAAGGTCACTGGCGAATCCGAGCTCTTCCTGGTACTGGAACAGCAGATAACCCAGCATATGAAACAGCATGAGGGTAAAGGTGCTGTTGAGGAAGCCGGCCAACGTGCGCGCCACCCCGGGCGTGAAGTGGGTGAGGGCGAAATCCTGCGCGGCACCGGATGCCAGTGTGAGCAGGATCAGGTAACCATAGAGCAGGAAATAGGGTGCGCCGATCCGTGATATCAGCATCGCCAGGTTCATGGGGTTTACGGCAGCCATCACCGAACGTTCCATGGCCAGCACCATAATGCTGGCGGGTAGTGCCAGTATCACGAAGGCCAGCGCCAGGAACATCAGCAGCGGCCCGCCCACCATGGCAGCCGCAGTCACCATGCCGCCCATCAGGGCAAACACCAGCAGTTGCAGAATCACGATGTCGAAGCCACTGCCGCTGAAAGCCACGGCGACAGGCGGGGGCTTCATGTGGCCTTCGGCGGTGTGACTGATTACTGCATAGGTATATTTCAATAGCGCCAGAGCCAGCACCAGGGTGATGATCAACCCGATGAGGTTGCCACTGAGCAGTAATGGCACCAGCGTACAGATGGCAATAACCAGCAGCGGATCGGTATGAAACGGGTAGCGGAAAAACGCGCCTATCCGGTTCCAGAAGGGCACCACCTCGGTAGCGGCCCCCAGATACCGCATCGCGCGGCTGCAGTGGGGGCAGAGTGCGTGTTGTTTGCGGGTATCGGCATCCGGCA
>CAZFPG010000065.1:0-12104 GCA_964521055.1 uncultured Marinobacter sp. | reverse complement strand
CGTGCAGGGGCAGGCCGGCTAGGGCGAACCCTAACGCTGAGTTCTTCAGGCTTGTCATTGTTATCATCCTTCCTGGTGTTGTTATTGTGCCGGGAGGCCGTTTCACGGCCTCCCGGACTTTCCTCAGAGGTTCGGAGTCAATGTCAGATCAATGCCATTGTCCGGTCCCGCGAGGAACTGGTTCAGAACGTCGGTCAGCGGACCGCAGTTCTCGAGTGCCGGCAGGTCGTAGTTTCCGGTAACCTCACCCCCTTCAGAGAGTGAAAAGTTGGTACCTTCCACTGATGCCAACTCAATGTTCACCGGCTCGGCGGTGCGGCAGTCCGGGCCTCCACCGACGGGTACTCTCAACCCAAACAGGCGTACTGTTACCTTCGGCACTTCCACGTACAGTGACGAACCGGCAGTCAGATCGCCGTCGATCAGGGTGCCGGTGGTGATATCAGCCTGCTCGAACTCGACTTTGGCGTTGGCTGTCAGGCTCTTGAACAGCAGAGGGATCTTGAACTGGCCCTGGGTGGGATCAAGCGCAAGGTCCGCTTCAAACATGCCGGTAGCGAGCTCCAGTTGGGTTGCAATACTGCCTGACAGGGGCAGCGAGCTGCCGGAAGCGGTGATGTCGGTTTGTCCCTGCAGGTCCAGGAGCACCTCAAGCACGTCGTCACTGCCATCGTTACCCTGACCGCTCAGGGCGACGGATACGTCCGGAGTTTCCGGATCGTCGGAGGCGATGTTCAGGGACGCGCTACGGCCACCGGTTGCCGACGGTGTGAAGCTGACCTGCACCGCGCAGCTTTCTTCCGGCGCGACGGTGGTGCAGTCATTGGTCTGCATGAAATCACTGCTATCGCTGCCGGCGATTTCGATGGCATTGATCATCAGTGTTTCATTACCCTCATTGGAGATGGTGACTTCGGCGGAAGCGGTCTCGCCCAGCATCACGGTGCCGAAGCTGACGTCTTCCGGGGTAACCACGATTTCCGGTACGGGGGCCAGCACACTGGTGCCTGTCAGTGGTACATCCACCACCGGGTTCTCGGTATCGCCGGATTCGATGCTCAGAACCGCGTTCTGGTCACCCTCGCCATCCGGTGCGTAGGTAACGCTGACTTCGCAGCTTTCTCCCGCCGCTACCGTTGTGCAGCTGTTGGTCTGGGTAAACGCAGCAGCGTCGGCTCCGTCCAGGCTGATGTTGTTCACGCCAAGCTCGGCCTGACCAGTGTTGGAGATGGTAACCACCTCTTCAGCCGTAGTGCCGGCCTGTACATTACCGAAGTCGATGCTTTCCTGGCTGACAGCGATACGTGGTTCGAATTGCTCGTCGGGAACCACCTGCAGGGTCTGCAGGATATTGTCCTGCCCTGCGTTCTGGACACACTCGGAGGTAAACTCGCCGATCGGGGCGGGTGCAATATCACCGTTTTCAACACGGGCAATCATGTCGAGTGTAAGGCCACCGATGGATATAACGGCCTCACCAACATCGTCTTCGTTAAAGGTAATGGCGGGGGAGGTACCCTGCGCCGGTACGGTAAATTCGCCGGTTTCGTCGGGAATCGGCGATTGGGGAATGGTCAGCGGTACTGTCAGGTCGATTTCACGATTTGGCGTCACCACGGTTGTTTCATTGGTGGCGGTGCCTTCAATGGTGGTGGAGCCCACCAGCTTGAGGCCCAGCCGCGAATCCTCGTTAACCGTCGTCAGTGCATCAACCGTGAATTCCGGAGTTGGGTCACCCACCGTGGCCTGGGTGGGCACATCGGCACTGATCTGGGCCCGGATTGGCTGCTCGCCAATCAGCGGGAAGGGACAGGTGAATTCCAGTTCCAGCGATACCGGTTCGGCAAAGGCATTGCCGCCACCGGTCATCAACGCCGCGGCTGCTATTGCAGTACCGAGCGTTCGGACGCTGTAGTTCGGTTTCCTGAGTTTCATGAGTTCGTCCTCTAGGGTTTAAGTCTTTGTTGTATGGGTATGCAGACACCACCGATGAGGACTGCTGTATCGGTCTTGCAATGATTCCCTTTATGGCAGCGCAATGGTTAATAAACCCCTGCGCCGTTTCATTAAGCCGCCGGGGAGCGGTTCGGGTCATTGCTGAGGCCGGCAGGGTTTTTGTCCAAAGCGGTAAGGAGGCGGGGGAATTTGCGTTTTCGTGACGCCCTTCAAATCCCTGCTGTCATCGGGGAGGACTATTTCCGGTCTCGTGACTGGCGGCGGACATCGCCCGGGGTGTGTCCGGTCCAGGACCGGTAGGCCTTGGTAAAGCCGGCCTGGTCGCTGAACCCCAGTTTCTCGGCTATGGAGTCCAGTGGGACAGCGGTATCGGTGAGATACAGGGTGGCAAAGTTCTGGCGGATCTCGTTGCGCAACTCCCTGAACGAGGTGCCAGCCGTTGAGAGGTGCTGGCGCAGGGTTCGCGGGCTCATGTCGAGCCGGCGGGCGAGATTGTCCATGGTGCAGGGGCGACCGGGCTGGCTCATGATCATTTCCCGGACCTGCATGACCGTCTCATCAGCCTGTTCGGAGGGTTCCCGTTCGCGGGAACGGGCCTTGGCCAGGATAAACTCCAGCCCGGCTTCGTCGTTGCGTATCGGTCGCCCTGACAATGGCATGGTGACCTGGCTGGCGGGTGCGTTGAAGCGAAATTCGCAATCGCTGGCAATGGCATTCCATTGATCGGGGCTGAGGCTGGTCTCAAAATCGAACTCGAAACAGAAGTGGGTGCACACCTGGGAAGATATCCGGTGGATGCTGCCCATGTAGATCTTGGTCAGGCAGGGACGAAGATCCCCCAGCCCCCAGTTGTCCTGCAGGCGTATGCGGAACGTGGAGCCGGTAGAGCTCAGGTCCATGTCCATCAGCGGCAGGCCAACCCGGAGGTACTGCACAATCATGCTGATCAGCCGGCGTGGATTTTCCTGGCCCAGCATGGCAAAGCCCAGCAGCCCATGGGCCGGAAGGTCCAGCAACTGGCCGAACTGAAAAGCGGCCCGTTCATCACCCATCAACCACTCCGCCTTGCCCAGTAACTGGAGAACCTGGGCCATGGAGAGACAGGCATCCGGGTTGTCCAGCATTTCGCTGGTTACATCAGTGTCGCCCAGAATGGCGTGGCGCCGGACGCCCCTGCGCTCCATAAACCGTATAAACTGCCGGGCATACCGTGCGGAGATAATGGGGACTTCAAGGGCCATTCGATTGGAAGTTTCCACCATTCGTTCCATGACAGGGAGCCTTCTGATTAATGGAACTGTCGCTTTCGGCATACAGTCGTTTACTTTGAAGAGTCAGTATAGAAGGGGTTCCGGGGGCTGATTTTGCCTATCGTTCACGGTTTTGGTTTCATGGCCGGAAATGACAATGAAATTATCGTTAGTTTTTGCAGGAGATGAATCCGTTGGTCGCCTATTGCCCGGTTTGTGAAACACACGCGCTGGTGCCGTTTCAGACAATCAGTAACACCCGGTATCACCGCTGTGAAACCTGCGAAGCAACCGTCATGGATCAGTCTGGCTGGCTGGACGGGCGTGAGGAGAAGGCAATCTATGATCTTCACGACAACGACCCGCAGGATGAGGGCTATCGCCGCTTCCTGTCGAAGCTAACCGGCCCGCTACTGGAACGGTTGATGCCGGGGGCCCGTGGCCTGGACTTCGGTTGTGGTCCCGGGCCGGCCCTGGCGCTCATGTTGCGGGAGGCGGGGATGGACATGGCGCTCTACGATCCGTTTTTCTGCCCGGATACGTCGGTGCTGGAGCGGTCCTACGATTTCATCACCTGCACGGAGGTGGTGGAGCATCTGCATCATCCTGCGCAGGTCTTCCGCCAACTGGACCAGTTGCTGGCACCCGGTGGCTGGCTGGGGGTGATGACCTGTTTCCAGACCGACGATGAGCGATTCGCCAACTGGCATTACCGGCGCGACCCGACTCATATCGTGTTTTACCGCCAGGCCACCCTGCAATGGCTGGCCAGTGCCCATGGCTGGGAGCTGGAGATTCCAGCCAAGGATGTGGCACTTTTCCGGAAAGTTTAATCGGAAGGCGGGCATTCCAGCACCGGGCAGGCGTCCGTGCTGCCTGTTTTCAATATCTCCGGGGTTGCCCCTTCGAAGCGGTCTGGGGCGATGGCTGCGGCACAGCTGGTTGCAGTTTCCGCAGCATTGGCGCAGCCCTGTGCTGCCAGAGAGTGGGCCAGATTGTTCCAGCCGGCGGCCACACCGGGAAATTTCCGGGTCAGGCGCTGGTAATGATGTGTTGCCAGTTCCGGGTCGCCCTGTTCCCAGGCGATATTTCCCTGCCCCATAATCGCAGCCGGCTGGTCAGGCCATATCCGTTCCGCGGTCTGGTATGCGGTTGTTGCGGCCAGGGTCCGGCCTGTGGTTTCCAGGTCATTCGCCGACATCAGGTAACGCAGGGGCTCGGCGGTTGCCGGCAGCTGGTCGGGAGGCAGCATGACAGCCGCCCAGTTTTCCGCACGGTCCCAGGTAGCCGTGAACACTTCCAGAGTTTCCTCGTGGCGTTCGCGGGTGTCGGTATGAAGAATAATATTCCGTTTATCGGCATCAAATCCCATAACCACGGCAAAGTGCCACTGCGGCCACCAGCCAAACCTGAGATTCTGCATCACCAGTACCGGATTGCCGGCAGCTACCTCTTCCAGCAGGCTTTCCAGTGAGCCATCCAGCGGATAGACAAGCAGCCCATGGGCACGGGCGGCAGCCACCAGCTCCACTTTCAGGCTGCCGTGGCGTTGCGGGAGATACACCAGTTCCTTGAGCACCTCCGGATTGGTATTCAGGCCCTGGCTGTTGAGCATCATGGCCAGGGAGGCCGGGCCGCACTGATAGCGTTCCTGGGCGTAAAAGGGGACATCGTCCAGCACCAGGCGTTGCTCAACGCCGGGGGAAGAGCTCAGGGTGTCTGATTCGGGCCATTGAGGGCGGCTGGCGCAGCCCGCCAGAATCGTCGCCAGTACAACACTGACAACGATTCGCAGCAGACGCGGATGGGTTGAGATAGTCACGAAGTCAGCGTGCTACCGGATGCAGTTAATGAACGGGTAGATGTTGGTGGCACAAAGCATATCGGTGATGACAAAAACCAGCAGGAACAGCACGATGATGCCCACAACGTCTTCACCCACCGGGGCTTCTGCCAGTTGTTGCTCGAACGCTGACAGCTCTGCCGGTGTCAGGTTCTGGATACGCTCTTCAACCTGGTCCTGGCTGACCCCCATTTGTGCAAGCTTGTCTTTCACCTCATCGCGCTCGAGCAGGTTCAGCAGGGACTGGCGATCAAGATCGGCCCGCTGCTCGGTGAGCAGTTCGCCGGTGCCTACGACACCCGCGGTGGCAGACGATGCCCAGACGGTGCCGAATGCCATCATGAGGGCCATGAAAAACGATACGTAACGAAGGTGCTTTCTTATAGTCTGCATTCCATTCTCCTTGCTTTCGTTTATGAAACACGTTTCCCGTGTTCCGGCTCCGGTTTTTCGGGCTGCATTTCAAGACGTCTTTCCGGCCAGTTCAGGATAGCTGAACGAGCAACCATTAGCTCTGCAAATTCAGGAAATTCCTGTTTAATAACATTTGCCGCAAATCCCAGTAAAAAAGACGACTTAAGAGTAGCACGCGCTTTCTGGGTTCCGGGTTCCTGATACGGGGCGGAAGAGAGTAAAAGAAATCCGTCGTCCGGTACCCGGCCGCTTTCCATGTTGGCTTTGATGATGCCGGCAGCCTGACGGATGGGGTGGGCCAGGTCGGGGCTGAAAGGGCCGATGATCAGCGCCAGATTGGGTACATGGAGGAAGTCGAACCCCCGTCCGATGCAGATGACCCACTCCCTGTGTTCGATGTTCAGTTCCCGGTCGCTTTTCCTGATGTCGGCAATGTGCTGGATGTTGCCGCGAACCAGTGGTAACAGATCCCGCTGTACAGGCGCTGGCATATCGGGATAAAGGGCCGCCAGACGGGAACCGAGCTCGTCGTCAGCGGCGACGGCAATTGTGGACAGGTCCAGGCACTGGTCGTTGTGGTCATGCAGGATCAGGGCGTCTTCATCGGTTTCGAAGCCACAGACCAGGGGGTATACGGTCTGGTGTGCGCTACCGAACAACGCCTCTACCTGGCGGCGTATACCGAAGGCGTGTGCCCGGGCTGCCTCCCGGTCGCAGTTGAAGCCGGCACAGCCCCGTTCCGTTGCTCCCCTGGAATAGTGGTAGGTGATGATAATGAGTACCCGCCTGCCGGCATTGACGGCGTCCTGTACTGTTTCCGCCAGTAAGTCTCCAAGATAGGGCCAGCCCAGGTCAAAGATGCCGCCGAGATTGCGGAAGGGCTGGATAATGCCCATTGGTGTTCGGGTTACATGGGGCAGGTGAATGCGGCCATCCATGCATTTCATGGCGATGATAAGGGTATTGTGTTCCGCCAGGTAACGTTGACGGGCCAGGTGGTTTTCCGGGCTGGAAAAGCTTGCCGAGTGGTTTCGGCTCAGCTCCATCAACCAGTCAATCCGCTCGTTGATTGGCCGGGAGTGCACAGGCGTTTTCATTATGGTTACCTCTTCAAATTTAAAACGTAGACAGTCCCGTCGCCTCCATCAACCTGTATTGCCAGTATCGCAAGCGGGAGTCGTCGGCCCAGGCTTCGTAGGGCAGGCTCATGACCGGTGTGTCGCCAGGGCCGTGGTTCCAATGCTCCTCGAAAAAACCGGATGCCTTGCGCACTATCTCTGAGTCAAGGCTTGAGCTTACATGAACACTGGTCTCGAGGTTCAGATTGTCCAGATTCCGGCGGGTAAAATTGGCTGAGCCCAGTAGCAGCTGGGCATTACCATTCCGGTCCCTGTGGACAAGGAGCTTGGTGTGGCACTGTTCGCCTTTGGTGTGGCACCAGCGTACCGCTATGCCGGCCTTATTGAGTTCCATCGCGGCCTGTCGATTGGGGATGCCGCTCTTCTTGAGTCCGAAAGCGTCGTTATTGGCATCCAGCAGAGCGCGCACTTCCACGCCCCGTGCATGGGCGTCGCGCAACGCGCGCAACACTGCGCGGTGGGACAGGTAAAATATTGCCAGATCCAGACGATCCCCGGGCGCTGCGGTGCTGATAATGTCCTTCACTGACGAGAGGATGGCCGACTCGGTGACAACCCGGATGGTGTCCTGTGCTTCGGGTGCGGAAGCGGGAAAGCTGTCCAGTGCGCTGTCCACGGCGGTTGTGTCCGCACCGGACATGGCCAGCACGGCCCTTTCAGTTCTCAGCAGGTCAGCAACCGCCGGCCCCCCGAAACGCAGGCCAATGTTACTGTGCCGGCTGCTGCCGTCGTGGGGATTGGCAGAAGTGACCAGTGCAACCAGCTCCTCGCCGCTGTCCGCCACCAGGGTTTTACGGTGGTTGGCCTTGAAGTTGGGCAGCGACAGGTAGCTGCGCAGGGTGACGGGTTGCTCGCCCAGGGCATTGGGCAGCCAGCCGGCGGACGCCGAATTGCCCATCCATTGGCAGCACACGCGCCACAGGCCGGACCAGGCGGGGTTGCTGTCGCGCAGGCGCTCCAGTCGCGTTTCCACCACCGGTATGCCGGCCTCACGGAGTTGTTGGAAGTGCACAGAGCCCGTGCCGCCGTAGACCGTGTTGATGGGATCGGATATCACGATGATGTCCATCTCCGGATACGCCTGTTTGCGTGCAATCAGGGCGTCCGTAAGCTCCCCTGCCAGCGGTATCTGGCGGCTGCCGTTGGCCCGGGAATCGTTAAAGAGGAACATGTCCACCAACACAAATGCCTGGGCATGGGCAATGATGCTGAAGATTTCAGCGAAGATTTCGTGTTCCAGCCGTGGCTCTTCACTGCCGAAATGCAGGGTCTTGTCGGTGAGCAGCCTCGGATTGATCAGGGGACGTTCATCACCGTGGTAATTCAGCCCCTGGGGGAGGGATTTGAACGAGTGGTAAAGGCTGGTTGTTGTGATTGTCAGAAGGATAAGGCCAATCAGTAACTTGAATGTCATTGTCATGCTTCCCGGCGGAGACGTCCATACACCGAACTATACGGTAGAAGGGCCGGCGGCGTCCTTTACACCCTTGTCATCACTGGCTGATTCTGGCGGCGGCGTGATGGTGGTCCCAGCGAAACAAACCTTTACAAAAAACAGCGCCTGGTAACCTATCGCCGCCCGCGCTCACTTTCTAAACTTGCAGGGTCAATCATTTACAATAATGGCTCCTGTGAACTCACTGGCTTTTATATTCTCCCGCATTTTCAGCCTGCGCCTGCTTGTTGTCGTGCTGGCGCTGACTTTTGCCTTCCTGGGTGAGGCAATTCCGATGCTGGGCTGGGTGGATCGTATCCTTTTCGGGACCCTGGGCAATCCTGCCGGCATTGGTGACGCCAGTGCGATGGTGACGATGCCGCCGGAGGTATTTACTTCGGCCATGGAGACGCGGGGGCTGTCCGAACCTCCCTGGTCCGCGGTTGCCATTCGTGCCGGCCTGATGGTCTCTGCATTGTTCCTGGTGCTTGCGGTTCCCCGCCTGGGCGCCGGGGTGGCCCTGCCTGTCATTCTTCTGGCAGCGGGATCACTGGTGGTGCTGCAGGCTGCATTCATGTTTTACCAGAACGCCTGGCTACCGCTGGGGGAAGTTGTCACCCTTTTGGTGGCGGGTTACGTCATCATGCTTTTCTGGCTGCAACCGCGGAAGGATATAGTGGCTCTGTCGGAGAACGTGCAGGCGGCCAGAACCCGGCTGGGCAGGTTGCTGCTGCAGCAGGGCCAGCCGGATGAGGCATTGGACGTGCTTTCCCTGTGCCCGCCGAGTGAGGACACCCTCGGGCTGCAGTACGACATTGCCATCCAGCAGGAGCGCAAACGCCAGTATGACAAGGCCTGCGCCACCTACCGCCAGATTCTCGAGCAAAAGCGCAGATACCGGGATGCGGACAAACGCCTGGCGGCCCTGGAAAACCTGAATGGCGAGAGCACCACTATGGTGGCGGGAAACTTCGACAGCACCAGAACCCTGGTGCTTCCGGAGCAGAGCGTTAGCCGGCCAACCCTGGGGCGTTACGAGATTGAACGGGAGATCGGGCGGGGGGCCATGGGTGTGGTGTACCTTGGCAAAGATCCGAAAATTGCCCGTACCGTGGCAATAAAGACACTCAGTTACCAGGCCTTCGATGACAATGAACTGCGGGACCTCAAGTCCCGCTTCTTCCGGGAAGCGGAAGCGGCCGGGCGCCTGAATCATCCGGCCATTGTTACCGTCTATGATGTGGGGGAAGAGGCGGACCTGGCGTTTATTGCCATGGACTATGCCAGGGGGCGCCCGCTCAGCGACTTCTGCAAGCCCGGGCGCCTGCTGCCGCTGGCAACGGTGCTGGATATAGTCGCCAGGGTTGCCGATGCCCTGGATTATGCTCACCGCCAGAGAATCATCCACCGGGACATAAAACCGGGCAACATCATCTTCAATCCGGACAACGGGGAGATAAAAATCACCGATTTCGGGATCGCCAAGATTTCGGACGATTCCCGCACCCGTACCGGTAACGTCATGGGCAGCCCGCTTTATATGTCCCCCGAGCAACTCAAAGGGCAGAAGGTGACCGGCGCGTCTGACACTTATAGTCTGGGCATCACGCTTTACAAGCTGGTTTCGGGAGAAACACCCTATCAGGGTGATACCCTGGCTAACCTGACCTACCAGATTCTGAACAAGCGCCCGAAAAGTGTTCGTGAGTTCAACCCGGATCTGCCCAATGGCGTGGTTCGTCTTATCAACAAAGCCATACAGCGGGAGCCGGATAAACGTTTCCTCAGTGCCGCTACCATGGCGGAAGCTCTGCGGCGACAGGCATCCCGCGAGGCGAGGGAGGAAGCATCGTGATGATTCCCCGGGTGGCCGGCCTTACCGATGTCGGTGCCGTGCGCGCCGCCAACCAGGATGCCATTGACTGGCTGGTGAGCGCTGATAGCCGCCAGGCACTCCTGGTGGTTGCCGATGGCATGGGAGGCTATCAGGGCGGAGAAATCGCCAGCAGAATTGCGGTAGATGCGGTGATGGAGACTCTGGGCGCCTATCTGGTGACCGACAGCCAGAGTGCCCCGGATGCTCCCCCGGATGCCATGCAGGCCGCCATCAATCTTGCCAGTGAGCGCATACAGGAACGCCGGGCGGTAGACCCGGACCTGGCCAAAATGGGTACAACACTGGTAATCGCCTGGGTGGTCGATGGCGAAGCCCACATCGCTCACCTTGGGGATTCCCGTTGTTACCTTGTCCATAAAGGAGAGCTGCAGTGCCAGACACGGGACGACACCGTGGTCCAGAACATGCTGGAAGATGGCAGTATCCAGCCGGACGATGTTCCCCACGTGCCTTTTCGCAATGTTCTGACCCGTGCCCTGGGCGCATCGAATGCCCTTGCCAGCTTCAGGCGGGTAGCACTGGAGCAGGGCGACGCTCTGCTGCTGTGTTCCGACGGCCTTACCGGAGCTCTTCCGGAAGCTGACTGGTTACCACTGATTTCAGGCCAGAGCGCGCCGGAAGACAAGGTCCGGGCACTGGTCGATGCAAGCCTGGATAATCAAGCAGCGGATAATGTGTCCGTTGTTCTTTTGATACTCGATTAGAGAAGGAGCCCTGTATGGCGTCACTTTCCCAACTGGTGGACAACGTCGTGGTCAACACGTTTGAGCTGGACCAGCCAGCGATTCATATCGGCAGGGGCGGAGACAACGACATCCGCATCGACGAGATTTCCGTCAGCGGTCACCATGCCATCGTTGAGTCGGTGCCGAATGCCTATCTGGACAATACCGTGGACTACTACATCACCGACAACAACAGCACCAATGGCACATTTGTAAACGATATCCGCATCAGCGGACGACAGCGACTGAACAGCAGTGACCTAGTGCGGATTGGCTGGAACGAGTTCCGTTTTGTGGACGAAGACGAGAATGCCATGGAGAAAACCGCCTACATACTTGACTAGAACTCAGCGGTTCATGACGAACTGTGAAAAGCGATCCAGCAGGGAAGAGGCCTCGGGCGCGTCGACCACATTCGCCAGCAGGCCGTCGGCATCAAGCCCTTCTTTCTCGAGGTCTGGTGCCTGGACTTTCAGGTAGGCCCGCATAACCCCCGATGAAAATTCCGGATGGAACTGTACACCCCAGGCGCATGGCCCCACCCGGAACGCCTGATGAGCCTCGAACCCATTGCGCCCCAGCAGAACAGCGTTCTCCGGCAACCGCAGAACGGATTGCCGGTGTGTCAGTTGTGCCGGGAACTGGCGCGGAAGCCCCTTGAACAGGGCATCATCCATGGCTTTATCCAGCAACTCCACCGTATGGGTACCGGTTTCCCTGCCTCCGGGGTGAAAGCCGGCTTCGCCGCCGAGGGCATGGGCCAGCAACTGATGGCCGTAGCATACTCCCAGAACCGGAACCTCGGCCCTGACTGCTTCCGCAAGCCAGCCCGCGGTTCTTTCACTCCAGGGTGCCCGGTCACTGACCATGGCCGGCGAGCCGGTGATCACAATGCCGTCCCAGTCTTCGGGATGGCCTGGCAGGTCGTCGGCCGTCACATCCACAACATGGACGTTGAGTTCCGGTGCCAGCCGTGCCACAAACCAGCTGTCAAAATCCCCGAAGGTTTCAAGCAGGGCAGGGTAGGTGGTGCCGGTTTTCAGTATGACGACCCTAGGCAAGTTACTGCTCCTGTGTGTCGGCGATGACGGCGTTGTGGTAGACGTTCTGTACGTCATCCAGATCGTTCAGCATGTCCATGAATTTCTCGAACAGCTCGATGTCATCGCCTTCAATCGTTGTGGTGGTCTGGGGCAGGAACTGGATCTCATCTACCTCGAACTCAAGGCCTTCGAAAGCTTCCTGCAGGGCCTGCCTCGCTTTGGCGTATTCAGTGTGAGGGGCAAACACGGTAATCATGCCATCTTCATGTTCAATGTCGGTGACATCCACATCGGCCATCATCAGCGCTTCAAGTGCCGCCTCTTCATCATCGCCCCGGAATCCGAATATGGCGCAGTGATCGAACATGTGGCTGACGCTGCCCTGGGTGCCGATCTTGCACT
>CAZFPG010000064.1:0-12179 GCA_964521055.1 uncultured Marinobacter sp. | reverse complement strand
CGTCGATGTATTTCATCGCCAGTTCGTTAATGGGTTCCGAAGGGGAAATTTCCAGGATATCCACCGGGCTCAGGTCGAGCCCGGATTCCTTCAGCCGCTCTACCGGTATCAGTTCCAGTAACTGGTTAATCAGCCGTGAACGGTCGATGTCGTAGTCCAGCGTATCCAGGAACATACCGTTGAACACATGGGCCAGCACCTGGGTCAGCGTTGGCATGCCGGGCTTATCCGGACGATAGGGCGGGCACATCGCATTGGCGCTGACGCCAATCACCAACACCTTGCGCGCTCCCAGCCTTAACGCCGGGCTGATATGGGCCATCTGGCGGGTAACGCCGTCGCCGAAGTACTCACGGTTGATCTTCACCGGCCTGAACAGTGTGGGAATCGCGGACGAAGCCATGATGTGGTCTATCGACAACTCCGTGCGCGTACCACTCCGCTGCCCCACCGACCAGCCCTCAAGGCCGTCGATACCCTCGAAGAAACAGATATTCTGGCCAGTGGCATAGCCACAGGCATTCAGGCCCACCGCATCAATATGGCCTTCCCGGATGGTCTTGCGGATGCTTTCAAAGTCGATTTCCTTTTCCAGCAACTTCCGCAAGGGTGAATTATCCAGAAAGGATACCGGCCCACTCTCGATCGGCCGGCTGATCATTTTGCGGGCGATATTGCTGAAACTGCGCATCAGGCTGATGGTGTCTGCCCTGAACACCTGATCCATGGTCAATTCAGACCAGACTTTTTCCAGATGATCTATGTTGTGACGGAACAGCCCGCGGTTACCAGCCACTGCCATGGCATTAATGGCACCTGATGAAGTGCCAATAATGATATTGAACGGGTGACTCCAGTCCGGATACATATCGGCGATCGCCCTCAGGGCCCCTACCTGGTAGGCAGCCCTCGCGCCACCACCAGTGAGAATCACGCCGTTCTTTATCATGACCGGTTTCCGCAACGGGCATCGTTCGCCATCAAGCCTGCTTCATCTTGCGCGGGCGCCTGCCGGCAAACGGATTGTTGAAGCTGGAATCCTGCCCCTGCAGCTTGGCTTCGGGGTGGTTCTTCGTCATCAGCTCCTTGACCTTGGGAATGTGCTGTTTCGGCGCATCCACCATGATCAGATACTTACCCGCTTCAATGTCATCGTGAAAGGGTTCGATCCGATAGTTTTCACCCTGGATACCACCGAAGCCACCAACCCAGCCACCGGCAACAACCACAAAGATAAACAGCGCTATCCAGGCAGCCGCTGGCATTTCAAGAACATTCAGCAATGCCAGTGGAAGTATGAAAGCGAGGGCCAGAACAAATCCGATAATGGCGCCCCGTTCCACATAGCGCGGCAAATCCGTGCGGTCCAGAATGGAGGCCGTGTGAAGCTGGTGAGTATAGAGCCCGGCCTCGTCCTTGCTGACAATATGGAAGCGCCAGTCGGTCACGCCATGCTCATGAAGGTCGTCAGAGATTTCCTTTGCACTGTCAATCGAAGATACCAGATAGAATAAACGTATCATGGTGTTTCTCCTCTATCGCCAATCAATACGGCGTTCTTCTTATAACAATCTAGTTCAAAATCTCCGGTTTTACGTAATCTGGTAGCCGCAGCTTGCGCTGCGGCGGCAACTTTGTAACTCAGGCCACCTGTTCAACTGCCGAAATTCCGGGCCAGCATCACCGGCCCTGACAGCGCAATCCCCCATGCAATCAAGGCAAGAAGCCCATCTTTCGAAATAATCGCAAGACCGAAAGTCATCAGTGCCAGGCCTGCAATACTGGCACTGAACGGCACGATCTCGGTTGCCGGCATAACCACGGCAATAACCATGCAGGCCAGCGCCATCACGTAAAGCCCGGGCCCCTTGACCAGCGGGATTAACCGTGGGCGTATCAGCCGGTCAATACACCGGGCAGCCGGGCGCAGCAGCTCCAGCCCCTGCACAAGCCGCTGACGCGGTACATGCCGCTTTACCAGCCAGCCCGGGAGCCAGAAGTGCTTTCGCCCTATCAGCACCTGCCCCAGGGTTAACAGGGTAAGCAGCCCCATGAGGGTCGGCATTCCCGGCAACCCACTCAGGGGTGTGACCAGAATAATCCCCACCAGGAGCACCACCGGGCCAAAGGTTCTGTGCCCCACAGAGTCCATCATTTCTCCAATGGACACGTGGGAACGGTCAGCAGCCCCGGCTTCTATCCGGTCCAGCAGCTCTTCGATATCAGCCGGATCGCGATGCTCGTCCATTGCCACTGTCTCCGGATAATCGGGCATTTACTCAGTGGTGTTGTACACGTAGGAAGACACGGTTCCATCCTGGTTGAAACGCACTACCAGGTCCGTGGTTTCCGCATCGCCAAAGGCGGACCAGCGGTACTTGCCGTAAGTCCAGGTGCGTTTGCCATCCTCAACCCCTGTGCGCCAGGGCTCGCCGAACATCTCCTGGATGTCCGAACGGGTGGTTTCACCGACTTCAATCTGGTCCACATTGTGGGTAGCGAAATCCTGGCCGACGGTGGCGCAGCCGGCAACGAGTAAAGATAGCGCAAGCAGAACAATGGCAGAAAAAGATGTAACAGACCTCATGGTGTAGCCCTTCTGTTGTTGATCAGTACATCAATCATACGGGTTTTGGTCGAAGGTTAAATTACAGCACTGACAGACACAAAGAAGCCCCGGTAGTCGGCCGGGGCTTCTTATTGGTGCACTGTTTACTCAGTAAAGCTTTGCCAATGATTTCTTGGCAAACGGCTCCACCTCGCCAATACGGCCTTCCTTCACTTTCACCAGCCATTCCGGGTCCTGCAGCAGGGCGCGGCCGACGGCAATCAGTTCGAACTCGTTGTTGTTCATACGCTCAACCAGTTCATCGATGCCCGACTGTTCCACAGCCTCTTTCTTACTGGCAAAAGTGCCGCTGATGAAGTCTTCTGTCAGGCCTACGCTACCCACGGACATGGTGGGCCTGCCGGACAGCTTCTGGGTCCAGCCCGCAAGGTTCAGGTTGGAACCTTCAAATTCCGGTTCCCAGAAGCGACGTGTGGAGGCGTGGAAAATATCAACACCGGCTTCAACCAGCGGCTTCAGAAACTGCTCGAGCTCTTCCGGGCTGTTCACCAGCTTCGCTTCGTAGTCCTGCTGCTTCCACTGGGAAAAACGCAGCATGATGGGGAAATCCGGGCCCACGCGAAAGCGGACGGCCTCAATGATTTCGACCACAAAACGCAGGCGGTTTTCCATGCTGCCGCCGTACTCGTCGTCACGCTGGTTGGTGCCTTCCCACAGGAACTGGTCCAGCAAATAACCGTGGGCACCGTGGATTTCCGCGCCGTCGAACCCGAGGGCCTTGGCATCCTGGGCGGCATCGGCGAAGGCGTTGATCACATCCTCAATATCGTCCTTGCTCATGGCCTTCCCATTCGGCTTACCCGGCGCGAAGAGACCGGAAGGGCTGTAACCGGGCACTGTCGGGTCCGGCTCAGTGCCTTCCTTGCGTACCGCGCCTACGTGCCACAACTGGGGGAAGATGGCACCACCGGCTTCGTGAACCGCATCCACCACGTCTTTCCATCCGGCAAGGGCCTTGTCGCCGTGAAAAAACGGCACGTTCGGGTAACCATTGGCTCCAGGGTGGTTCACCGTAGTGCCTTCGGTGATCAGCAGGCCAACGCCGCCTTCCGCACGGCGGCGGTAATAGTCCACCACCTCCTGGGTCGGCGCATTGCCCGGTGAGAATCTGCGGGTCATGGGCGCCATGGCAACACGGTTGCGCAGGGTCAGGTTATGGACTTCTAAGGGCTCGAACAGGGGGCCAAGATTCATGCTCATAGTAGATCGCAACCTCACTAATCTGGTTTCTTTAAGCAACCTTATTAAATCTGGTTTTAAAATGCAACCCTATTAGGTACACTGCCAGGTATGGCCAGAAAACGTTTTGATGACTCCAGCTGTTCCGTCGCCCGTGCCCTGAATGAAGTGGGGGACTGGTGGTCGCTGCTTGTGGTGCTGCACGCCATGTATGGCACCCGCCGCTTCGTGGACTTCCAGCAGGAACTGGGCATTGCCCGCAACATTCTTTGTGACCGGCTGGCACGACTGGTGGACAACGAGGTTCTCAAAAAAGTGGATGTCGGGGAGCATGGATCCCGGTTTGAATACCGCCTGACCGAGAAAGGCCGCGACCTCTTCCCTATCGTGATTGCCCTGCGCCAGTGGGGTGACAAGTGGAATCCGGCACCGGATCAGGCGCCGCTGGATCTGCGGGATCGTGAAACCGGGCGAACCATTCGCCAGGTGGAAGTGCAGGACGCCGATGGCCGCCCGCTTACTGTTCGTGATGTGTTTGTGCCGGAAAGCGAGAACGCCAGCGTACGCAAAGAGCCGGACAGCAAAAAGAAGGTAGGCTGACAAGCCGTAGAATTACCCTCTTCGATTATTTTCTTGAGTTGAATCAATCTCCCGGCGAACTCGGTATGCCGCGCCAGGCGCACTTGCACTATGGCAGGCTTCACCTACAAGTTCTGATCCCCGTGCCCGCCGGAAACCTCACGATCTGTGGGTTTCCGGAAGGTACGTCCTCCAGTGCGGGGCCTCAGGACCCCGCCTTTTTTATGGAGAAAGCCGGATCAGGCTGTTTCGCGCTGGGGCGAACGCCTGGCCTGGCCACCGTTGCCGCTCTGGCTACGGCCACCACTGCGACCACCGGGTTTGCCGCCAAAACTGCGGCCATTGCCGGCCGGCTTGCCATTGCCACCACCGTTACCGTTGCGATTACGGGCGCGGCTTGGATCCGGCTTGCCCTTGGGTTTCAGCGGCAGGTTGTTGGTCGGCTCGAAGCCTTCTACCGATTTACGCGGCAGCTGCTTCTTGAGCAGTCTTTCGATACCCGCCAGCATCGAACCCTCATCGGCACTGACCAGCGACAATGCGTGGCCGCTCTCACCAGCACGACCGGTACGGCCAATGCGGTGCACATAGTCTTCGGGCACGTTAGGCAGCTCGAAGTTCACCACCTGCGGCAACTGTTTGATGTCCAGGCCACGGGCAGCGATGTCGGTTGCCACCAGCACACGTACTTCACCCTGCTTGAAATCGGCCAGGGCACGGGTGCGGGCACCCTGTGACTTGTTGCCGTGGATGGCGGCTGCGGTAATACCGTCGCGCTCCAGCTTCTGGGTCAGGCGGTTGGCGCCATGTTTGGTACGGGTAAACACCAGTACCTGCTCCCAGGCGTTATCACGCACCAGCTTGCTCAGCAGGGCTGTTTTCTGGCTCTGGTCTACCGGGTAAACAGACTGAACGATGCTCTCGGCAGCCGTATTACGGGCCGCTACTTCCACCTGAACCGGGTTATCCAGCAAGCCCTCTGCCAGCGTACGGATCTCTTTGGAGAAAGTGGCTGAGAACAACAGGTTCTGGCGCTTGGCCGGCAACAGCGCAAGAATCTTGCGGATGTCGCGGATGAAGCCCATGTCCAGCATGCGGTCGGCTTCGTCCAGAACCAGGATTTCCACTTCGTTGAAGCGAACCGCGTTCTGCTGGTACAGGTCCATCAGGCGGCCGGGTGTCGCCACCAGCTCGTCCAGACCCTTGCGCAGTTTCATCATCTGCGGATTGATTTTAACGCCACCAAAAACCACGGCGGACTTGGTAGGCATGTACTTGCTGTACAGGGCAACACTGTCGTGTACCTGGGCCGCCAGCTCGCGGGTGGGCGCCAGGATCAGTACACGGGGGCCCTTGCCGGTGCGCGGGTTTTCCGCCAGGCGCTGCAGCAATGGCAGGGTAAACCCTGCGGTTTTACCGGTGCCCGTCTGGGCAGCCGCCATCACGTCCCTGCCGGAAAGTACGGCGGGAATGGCCTTGGCCTGGATGGGTGATGGGGTTTCGTAACCCTGGTCGGTAGTGGCACGGACCAGTTGCTCGGACAGACCGAGTGAAGAAAAACTCATATTGGATCAACTCTTGATTATTCTGCCTCCACGAACACCGTTCTCGGCGAATGCGGGCAGATGCCATGAAGATTCATGGAATAAAAGACGACTACGGTCACACACCGTTAACGGGGCGACGTCCTCTGACAGGTCGTATGGATGGTTCGCACGGGGCTTGAAGCCTTGAACTGCGGAAATCCCTAGAGGCAGGATGCTGAGCACACTAACAGAGTGTTTGGGGAATAGCTATAGGGTACAACCACACCCTGCCCCGAGGGGCAGGGTCGGCAGGTTATCAATCAGCGCACACCGTCCCTGCGCAGGGCAGCAGGTGTGTACTCGCGGGAGTGCCGCTCGGTCCCGTAAGTGTAGGGGTCACTCTCCTCGTTGGTCAGCCCCATCACCAGGTATCGGCCAGACAACAGATCATAGAGAGTTTCAAAGGCATAGGCCGGTATGTCGGCGTCATAAATCTGCATGGCATGGGCTTCGGCAACCCGCCAGAGGTTTCCGCGGCCATCGTAGTGGTCAACCACGGCTATCTGCCAGGTATCCTCGTCGATATAGAAATCCCGTTTACCGTACACGTGCCGCTCGCCATCCTTGAGGGTGGCCGTAACGTGCCACACGCGATGCAGCTCGTAGCGGGCAAGGTTCTGGTCAATGTGGCCCGGCTTGATGATGTCCTCATAGCTCAGGTCCTCACTCGCCAACCGGTACGAGTTGTAGGGAATATAGAGTTCCTTTTTGCCTTTGAGCTCCCAGGTGTAGCGGTCCGGGGCACCGTTATACAGGTCAAGGTTGTCTGACGTGCGCTGGCCGTCCGCAGCGGTGCCCGGCCCGTCGTATGCCACGTTTGGAGCGCGGCGTACCCTTCGCTGCCCGGAGTTGTACAGCCAGGCCCGACGAGGCTCCTTCACCTGGTTAATGGTTTCGTGGACCAGCAACACGTTGCCCGCAAGGCGGGAAGGGGCGGTAATGGCCTGCTTGAAATAGAACATGACATTCTCATCCTTGCCCTGGTCATAGTCCTCCAGGGCCACCCGCTCGGTAAACGATTCCGTAAACCGTACAGGGCTGAAATCCCCATCGGGCTGGGGCGTCACCTGAGCCACGTTGCGGGTAAAGGAGCCGCCGCGATAGCGGGTAATATGGTTGAAGATCACCTCAAGACCGTTCTGCGGGATCGGGAATGCAGTAGCGGTCTGGTAGTTCCTGAGGCCATTTCCACTCTCGATCAGCTCTACCGTTGTGGCGTTGTCACGGGTTTTTTCCTGGACATCCTCAGGATAGGTGGCCGTGCGCCGGGTTTTGTAGACCGGAATGAAGTAATCCTCGTAAGCCTTGATCGTGGCTATCTGGCCCGGCGACAGGTTGTCGGCATAGTCGTCGACATTGCTCTGGTCAATCCGGAACAGTTCTTCATCCTGTGGAAAGGGATCGACGTAACGTCCATCACCCTTGTAACCGGCAGGCGCTTCGGTCAATCCACCCGTCCATTCGGGGATTTCATTACCGTTACCGGCTTTCTCGGCACCGATGGGCGTCAGGGTATCGCCAAGTCTGGCGGCTTCTTCCTGGGAAACACCCGCCGTCGAATGGCCTGAAAGCATCAGGCTGCAAGCGATGGCTCCGTATAGTACTTTCCTTGCGTAGTTCATTCTCGGTTTCTCCTGTGTGGTTGAAATGTATTCAGAATGAGTAGGAAACAGACGCCGCGATGAAGTCGCGATCATTGATGACGTTGTACTCGCCCCCGAAGTAGTTGGTGTAGCTGAGGGTTGCCTTGTAGCTGTTCTGGTAATCGGCATCGACGCCAATTCCCACCGACTTGTTGCCTTCATTGAAGTTACCGCCGGGGTCAGGGGCATACCCTTTCACGTCGTGTGAGAGGAAGACTTTCGGCATAAGGTTCACGCCGGCAATGGCACTGGGGTAATCCCAGGCAAACAGCGCGCGGTACCCCCATGAAAAGGAGGTGGTAAAACCATCACCACTACAGTTGCTGGCATTGATGTTCAGGCGGGGGTCATCGTTGGTGCCCTCACTGCAGAAATCGCCGGTAAAACTGTCACCTTCCAGGGGAACAGGCCCGACACCGTAGATACCGGACCGCCCGTAGCGGGCTTCCGATGTGGCGGGCAGATCATGAACGTAGGTGGCGCCAACCTCGGCCACAATGATGAACCGTGCCGCGCCCATCACCCGGTCGATAAAATGGATCGCCGTGGCCTGGGCCTGGGAGACGTTGTAACGGTCGTAGCCATCGACGGCCTTGCCGGCGTAGTTGAAGTCAGGGCCCTGGTCCCGCTGTTGCTGTTCCAGTTTACTGATCACCTGGCCGTCCGGGCCCCGCTGCTGCAACCCACCGTAGATCAACTCAAAGGTATTCCACTGTATGGGCATATTGGGGCGGAAGGAGTATTCAGCGCCCAGTGAGGTGCCGGTCGGCAGGGTGGTGTTGAAGCTCACGCCGTAGAGATCAATATCGCCGGGGTAATCAATGAAATAGCTGGGAAACCTTGATTCCGGCAGGTTCGGGTCGCTTTTCTGGGTGCCCTGTGGATCGGAAGGATTATTCACCACGCCACTGATATAGGGCAGCCGGCTGTGATAACGGGTGTAGTAGAAGCCGAGCTCGGCATCCAGTTCGGTGATATACCAGCGCACGGCAGCACCAAACTGGTCCTTGTCACCGGGCTCCCGGTCGCCCAGGCGGGGAGAAACAAAGCCCTCCTCCAGGGCCTGGGAATCCGGCACCTGACCTGCCAGAAGCACGGGCCCACAACCATCGGCGGCCACATCCGCGGATGAAAAGAAGGTGCCGCAATCATCGATCCTGAAGCTGTCCCAGTCGGTCTGGACGAACCCTTCCACGGTCACTTCCGGGGTAATCCCCACCGATGTATAGAGCATCTCCACCGGTAACAGAACGTCTTTCAGCTCGGCACCGGGTGAGCGGAATGCCGGCACATCGATCGGGTTAACGGCGTTGATGCCTCCTAGAATGAAGGTGCTCTCGCCCCAGTTGACCACCTGGCGGCCGTAACGGACCGAAACCGGGGTATTACCGAAATACCAGTCGGTAAAAACATAGGCATCCAGAAGGTCGGCACCCGCTGCGTTATCCCTTGCTTCATCGTTCAATGTTCTGCGCTGGCCTACCGGATCTTCTGCACGGCGGTTGTCCCGCAGCTCGTGATCGTAGTAGTAGGTGCCCCGCACCAGAGCACCCACCCGGGTCAAGTAGTCACTGTTTGGCGTGTAGTCGAGAAACAGTTCACTCCTGCCCTGAAGCCGCTGGGAATAGGGCTCGTACTGTTCGAAGTTAAGGTTGCCATCGTCGAAGTTGTTGGATGAGGCACCGGTGTTGCTGAACGCGAATTCCGGGCCCAGGTTACCTTGTGAAATCAGATCCTTGTCCTGATCCTGCAACCGGTATCCAATACCGGCAGTCAGGGTGGTGGAAAACGAGGCATCGATTTCGTAGATCTCGAAATCAAGGGCCATGCCCGGGGCGCTGGCAAAACAGGCACTGACAGCCAGTGCCAGGCGAGTGCGATGTAGGCTTGTTGTTGTCATTGGTTCGTGACTCCACATTTCTGAAGGCGTAGCCATCCCGGTGGATGGAGTTTTCGCCATCGATAATTGAGGTTTGATCGGGAAGGCGCCGCCGGGAACCAGCGACGCTGTCTCAGGGTCCGGGCACTTTAGAAAAGCCCACCATCCAGCAGACCACCATCGTCATCTTCGCTACCGTCATCCGTGCCGCTGTCCGGCTCTTCACCCGCATCGGTATTGCCTTCGGCGGAACAATCAGTACCTGAGGTATCGGCATCCTGGACCACGCAGGGGTTGGTTACCGACACGGTCCCGTCACTGAACAACTCCAGCATCTGGGCAATCATCTCGTCGAAAACTGCCCTTGAAGAGAAACCGTCGGCGCTTTTCTGGCCGGCAGAGACAGGGTTGCCATGGGAGCCTTCCAGATAACGGGTTATGGCCGGAAGTCCGCTCGCCAGTGGTGTTGATACAGCGCCCATGCCTGCAGCAAGAGGATCCGTGCCGGCGAGGGGAGCATTCTCACTGTTGATTACGAACCCGGTTTCCGAAACCGTGGTTTCAAGTGGCCCCAGTGAATAGAGCAAATCGTCCGCTGCGTTGGGGATGGTGTTGTCGGTCGGCCGCTCCGGGTCACCGTCAACGCCGGCAATCTCCGTCAACAGGGTACTGGTGTCACGATAGAAACCGGCATAGGCAACCGGGTCAGCGGAATCCAGCAGGCCCTGGAACACATTGAAGTAAATGTTGAGCTCTGTGCGCCCCTGCGCCAGGAGGCCATCGGAAGCTGCGTCCAGTCCCGGCAGAAGCTGAGGGGCCAGCGAGCGGGAGTTTTCCAGCAGACGGGTGAACTGGCCACCGGTGTTCAGCAGGTTTGACGCCTGCACCTCGCTCAGGTTGCTGTTACCAGCTTCAGCTGCAGCGTTGTTGACCGGGGGAAACGCAGCCCCACCCATACCGCTGATCGAGTGGCTGAGGAAATACACCCTGGAGGGATCAATGTTCAGCCCCTGGGCGCAGTCGCCCGCCGCCTGACAGGCATCAATGGCATCTTCTATGGCCTGCAGGGACGCGTTTACGTTGAGCAGGTCCAGCGTGCCCTGGCGCATGTTGTCCCGGGTGTTGGCGTAGTTGGTGAAGTTGAGGAACAGGCCACCGGATTCAGGTTCCTGCAGTTCCGCGGCGGGGACAGCCGTCATGGCGTCGTTGGCTGCGAATCCAAAATGGCGCTCGGTGGCTTCGGCTGAGGCCCCGTCCTGGGCTGTGATCGGGTTCAGGCCGACTACGCCTTCACCGAAAATGCCGTGCAGGGGTTGGTCAACGCCGATGGTCACAAAACAGTCGAAGCTATTGCCGGGATCGGCACAGGACAGACCGGCGGCAGTTGCCAGCGGCAGAATCGCAGAGCGGTCGGTGGTTACCGCATGCTGGTAAATGATGACCGGGTAACCGTTTACCGGAGCCTGGCCACCAATCACCAACTGGTTTGTATCAGGCGCTGCGACGACCACCGGGACCGTGGTGTCTGCGGTTTTAGTTGCGAACGGGAACCGGTAGCTGATGCGGTCGGACAGAGCTGCCTCCAGGGAATCGCTGTCGCTGAAGTCTGCCGGCGTCCAGCTGGCGGATTGAATCGCCGAACCGTCTGCCTCTTCAGGCATACCCTGGTAATAAGGCAGGGAGATCTCACCCTCATACACATGGATATTCAGCGGCGTACCCGCTACTTCCTGTGCCAGCGCAGGATTGATGTCACCACCATCACGCTGGCTGAAGATGTTGACAGTGCGCGGTTTCGGAGCATCGAGCACCTCCTCTGCGGTGGTGGCAAGAGCCTGGGCTTCGCTCTCCTGATCAGTCACCGTATCCACGGCCAAGGCAGCGGCCGTCTGCAGGGCAAAGGCAACCCGGCGGTCGGCCTGGCTGTCGCTGACAATATCCCCGTAACCAATGGCCAAACCTTCGTCCCGCGCGTCACTCAACAAACCGGCCAACCCGGCATCGTAAAAACGGAAACCGGTGTCGGTCAGAATCGTAAAGATTTCATCATTGATACTCTGTTGTTCAGCGGTGGCAGAGTCGTCCAGGGGCTGTTGAGTCAGATTGTAGAAACCCCCGGTCAGCTGCTCCAGCCCCTGTTGCCGGGCCTGAATCTTCAGGCTGGAGCGGAAAAAGGTCACCGGTGCCGCATTCGCAAGCAACACATCGTCAATGGCGGTAGTGGTGATGGTGGTAGAGAACACCACATCCTCGAAGGAGGACGAAAATCCTGCCGCTGCATCGGTTTCACGCTTGAAATCGAAGTAGTCTGACACCAGCTGCCGGGCGGGTAACAACGCTTCGCGGAACGGCTCGAACGCCGCGTTGGAGAGTATCGCTTCCGGATCAGCCACAGACTGGTAGGTAGGTGCGCCTACAAGGGGCTCTCCCTCCGAGTCCACAATGTCGTTGGTCAGGGCAAGTGCATACCGGGTTTTGGGAGCCAGGGGCTGAAGCGGCAAAACGCGGATCATGTTGTTCTGGCCGCCGTCGATATCCAGTAGTTCTACCCGGAGTTTTTCCTCGACCAGGGACTCGAAGATGGCGTCGGCTTCTGCGGTATTGCCACTCTCCTCCAGTGCCAGCGCCCTCCGATAGAGGTTTTCCGGGGCGATGCCCGCGACTTCACCGGTAGCCTGCCGCAG
>CAZFPG010000063.1:0-12269 GCA_964521055.1 uncultured Marinobacter sp. | reverse complement strand
GCCGGACGGAGGCGTCGCCGAACGCCACCTCCTATGCCCTTCATGAACCACAGTTGGCGGAAGCACAGGCCCGGGTTGAAGCCGGCCAGCATGCAGTCAGGCGTGCCGAAGCCGACCTTGCACGAGCAGTATTGAAAGCGCCGTTTTCGGGGCGGCTGGAACAGGTAAGTGTCAGTGTTGGCAAGATGGTCGGCGCAGGGGCGGTGCTGGGTGAACTGTACAGCGCCAATGAGATGGAGGTGCGCCTGCCCCTGCGGGATGGCTGGCTGGCACTGCTGGACGGCCAGGAGGAAGTGCCCGGTGCTGGCATGGCGCCCCTGTCGATTCCAGTCACACTGGAAGGCCGGTTTGCCGGCGAGGTTCGGGCATGGCAGGGAGTTATCACCCGCCGGGAAGGTGGGATAAGCCGCAACCAGATGAGTTGGCTGGTTGCGGAGGTGAGCCCGGAAACCCACAGTGTTCCGCTGGAACCCGGGGTGTTCGTGGAGGCGGGTATCCAGGGGCGGCGGTTTGACAGCACGGTGGTGCTGCCCCGCTCCACCATGATCCCGGGCGGTGGCGTATGGGTGGTGGAAGAGTCCGGCCGGTTGCAACAGCGTGAGGTCAAGGTTGTGTACGAGGGTGGCGACCGGGTGTATATAACCGGGGGGCTGGTCGCCGGTGAGCGGGTCCTGCTCCGGGGCAGTGACCTGCTTTCGGAGGGTATGAAGGTTCGCACCCGGCCACCGGAGCCCTCCGGTGAGGTGGCGATGACCACGGCAGGTCCCCAGTGATGATCGAGCGCTCCATTGCCTGGTTCATCGACCGGCCGGCTGTTGCCAACCTGCTGGCGGTGTTTCTGCTGGCGGGGGGGCTGCTGGCCCTTCATCAGACCCGCCAGGAGACCCTGCCCAATGTACCCCTGGAGCGGGTTGGCGTGGTGGCTGAACTCCCCGCCGCATCCCCCAGGGAAGTGGAGCAGCGGTTGTGCTACCCCCTGGAGACTTCCCTGGCAACGGTGGAAGGGCTGTCTGATATTCGCAGCGAGTCCCGGGAAGGGGGCTGCTCGATTACCGTGGATGTGGAGGAGGGCGAGTCCACATCCGAAGTACGACAGCGTATGGCTGCGCGGGTCCAGGCGCTGACCAACCTGCCACGGGACGCATCGACTCCGAAAGTCGAGGAGGTGGTTTTCCGCAATCGGGTTGCACGGCTGCTGGTGGTGGGTGACGAAGAACCAAGGATCCTGCACGAGGTGGCCTGGCGCCTCCGGGGCGAGCTTCTTTCCGCGCCGGAGATTGCCGATGTTCGTCTCGAAGGGCTGCCGGAGAGGGAGATCAGCCTCACCGTGAACCGGGACAGCCTGTACCGCCACGACCTGACCCTGATGGGCATTGCCAGCGCCCTGGACAGTGGGCTCGGACGTACCCCGGGAGGGCTTGTGCGTGGCCCCGATAGTGAAGCCCTGGTGCTGGCAGGTAATGTGGCCAACACCTCCGATGCCTATGGCGACGTGGTGGTACGACGCACCGATCGGGGGGAAGAGCTGCGCTTTGACCATATCGGCCAGGTGGAAGACGGTTTTGGCCGGGATGCGATGGCGGCCTGGCTCGACGGTCACCAGGCGGTTGCCCTGGACGTGTACCGGATTGGCGATCAGGACGTGATGGCCACGGTAGAGGCCGTGCACCGGTTCATCGGCAATGCCACATTGCCGGATGGCATCTCCCTGCAACTCTGGCAGGACGACGCCCGCCAGTACCTGGAGCGTTCCGGGCTGCTCTGGAGCAATGCCCTGCAGGGCCTGGTGCTGCTGGTCCTGCTGTTGGGGCTGTTCCTGGGATTCCGGTTGGCCTTCTGGGTGGGGGCGGGGATTCCGGTGGCCATGATAGGGGCCTGCATCATCCTCCCGCTCACCGGCGGGTCGCTCAATACCATTTCGCTGTTCGCCTTCATTCTGGTGTTGGGAATCGTGGTGGACGACGCGGTAATTGTTGGTGAAAGCATCGAGCATGAGACCCGCCACCGGGGCGCCTCGCCCACTGCGGTCAAAGTGGGAACCGCGAGGGTCGCTTTGCCCATTGCAGTGGCAGTACTGACCACGGCCCTGAGCTTCGTACCCATGCTGTTCCTGCCCGGCCCGGAAGGCGAGTTCATGCGGGTGGTACCGATCATTGCCATCACTGTGCTTGGCCTTTCCCTGGTGGAGTCACTCTGGATACTGCCTTCCCACCTCAACCACGCGGTACGGCAGAGCTCGGGCAAGGGGGCGGCGTGGAGCCTGCGGGTAAATGCCTGGTTTGACGCTGTGGTAAGCCGGCACCTCAAACCGGCGGTGGCGGGCATGTTGCGCTGGCGGTTGCCTCTTGCGCTGGGATTCTGCGGCCTGTTCCTGTTCTGCGGCGCACTGCTTCACAGTGGCTGGTTGGGCGTTACCATGTTCTCGAACGTGGCGGGGGACCGGGTGATGGCCGATCTCCGGTTTGCCGAGGGAGCCAGCAGTCAGCAGGTACTGGAAGCCACCCGGGCGTTGCAACAAAGTGCCATGGAGCTGCAGGAGGTCCTTGACGACGGTGAGGGCGCTTCACCGATTACCGCTATACTCGCCGAGCAGGGGCGCAGGGATAACTACTCCACGGCCCATGACCCATCAGCCCACCTCCGTGTGAGGGTATCGCTGGCTCTTCCCGGCGGGGAGCAGGATCTGTCGCCGGACGATATCGCCCGCCGCTGGCGGCAGTCGTTCAGGGCGCCGGAGGGTGCCGTTTCCCTGCGGTTCCACACCAGCATTAACCAGATCCGTCCGGATATACACATCAACCTCTACCATCCGGAACCCGATACCTTGATGACCATGGCGGGAGAGCTGGAGTCGGCCCTGGGGAAACTGGATGGAGTCTACGAGATCGACAACAACATGCGCTCGGGATTCACCGAAATCGGCTTACGTGTCAAGCCGGGCGCACGGTTGGGTGGGCTCACCGAGGAAGAGCTGGGGCAGCAGGTGCAGGCCGCGTTCCAGGGCAGGGAAGTGGATCGTCTGCCCCAGGGCGACCATGATGTTCCAGTGGTCTTGCGTCTGCCCCGGGAACAAAGCAGTAGCCTGTGGCACCTCGAACAACTGCCGGTTCACCTGGAGGGCGGCGCCGTGGCACCGCTCGGGGCACTGGCGGAGCTGCAGGTACGGAAGACCCCCGCGATCATTCCCCACTACGACCGCAAGCCGGCCGCCACGGTAACAGCGTATGTCGACCCGAGGGTATCCTCGCCGGGCAAGGCCATGAGACGGTTGCAGGATGACTTGCTGGGGGAACTGCCCCTCCGCTGGCCCGGGGCGAGCTGGCAACAGGCGGGAAAACCCGTGGCTATCGGTATGTTCCTGGACTACCTGACGACCAGCTACGTGGTGGCACTGTTGGCGATCTTCTTTGTATTGACCATGATGTTCGGCACCTATTCGCAACCTCTGCTGATTATCGCTGCCATTCCGTTCGGTATGGTGGGGGCAATCCTGGGGCACGCCCTGCTGGGACTGGATCTGACCCTGTGGTCCGTGATTGGCATGGTGGCGGTCAGTGGCGTGGTGATCAACGATAACCTGGTGTTGATTGACCGGATCAACTGGCACCGTAAGGAGCGCATCGGAATACGGGAAGCCATTGCCCTGGGTATCACCGATCGGATCCGGCCCATCGTGCTGACCACATTGACCACGTTCCTGGCCGTTGCCCCGCTGGCCATCGAGACCAATTCCCAGGCAGGCTTCCTGGTGCCCATGGCGGTATCCCTGGGCTTCGGCGTGCTGTTTGCCAGTGTCACCACTATAATACTGGTGCCTTGCCTGATCGTGCTGGGGCGGGACGGAGCAGGATGGTTCCGTTGGCAGTTGTCCCGCCTGCGCAGGGCAACCGAGGGGGACTCGGTGGAACAGGCCTATGTGGCGGGTGAGCGTGCCCACCACGGCAGCTACCCGGCACGGAATCCGTACCGGGATGAGGTATTGGCCGCCAGTTGGGAGGCCGGTTTCAATGATGCCGCCCGGTCCGGGCCCGGATCGGTGGCGGATTCCTCCTGGGGGAGCTGATCACAATGAACCAGCAGGCCGCCGCCTGATGTTACTTACCGATTTGGATGGCTAGCCTGGCGGGCATCACGCTGGGTTTGCACGGTAGCGACTGGTCCTCCGTGGACGGCGACATAATCACATCCACTTCGCTGCGGGGGGAGAGAAAAACAGAGGGTGCCACGCCAAATGTACGTTTAAAGGTGTTGTCGTAGTGGGCAAGATCCACGAAGCCAGCGGTTTGCGCGGCGTCAGTGAGCGTCTGCCCGGCGGCCACTGCCTGGGTTACCTGATGCAGCCGATACCAGCGTTGGAAGGTACCAAAGCTGATTCCCAACTGATTACGGAACAGTTGAATCACCCGTGGTACAGACAGATGCAGTTTCGATGCAAGGTCGGCTGTACCCAGGCACTGGGGGGCGGCTTCGGTCATCAGTTTGATGGTCTTCAGGATGCGCGGATCCATTGAGGTGCTGACCCCTGCAAGGGGATTGCCTGGCAGATTCAGGCTACTGAACAGCGTGGATTCTCCGCCAATGGCGGGCATGCCATTATCCATTATCGTGCGCAACAGCCCAAGCACGTGCTGCTCATGCTCCAACCCGATTCGAACATCGCCACGGACGGACGGGAAACAGTCCACCAGCCTCATGTAGTCCTGACGGAACATGTCCAGGAACAGGACGGCAATGCGGCTTTGATGTGCGCCGAAAAAAGTCGGTAGCTGAGGAGGCAGCAGGGCCAGCTGGGTTACAAGGGGCCTCTCATTCCCCGGCAGGTTGAATGTCAGCGGGGCGTCCAGGCCGGCGACCAGAGCGGCGGAGCCATACTTACGCCTCCGGGCGTTATAGGCAGGCCCCAGGTACATTACCCGATGCCGCCAGACATAGAGTTTCGGTTTGGCGGAAACGGGGCGAGTCACAGCTCATCTCCCGAGGCATCAATGCGGTCGAGGATGCTTACTCGCCGCTGTTCCTGTTCGTTAAAGTATTCCTGCCTCAATTGCTCGATCGACTCCTGGCGGGCAGCATCGGAGAGCTGTGACTGGGACTCGATCCGCGCTTTCTCCTGTCGGTAGTCCTGCAGTTGTTCCTGCCAGCGATTGCGTTCCTCATCCAGCCTGGCGAGACGCTCAGCCGCTTCGACTCCGAACCTGTCGGCCCTGACGGTGAATATCTCCTGGTTATCCGCGCCACCTTCCCTCATCTGTCGGACCTGCCGCCTGACATCCACAATGCTGCGGGACTGGAGCTCCACCTCTCGGGTGGACTCCGGCAGGTTTTGCTCTATCGCGGCCAATGCCCGTTCCCGTTCGGTATCACTCAACCCGTCGGAGGCCATTACCTGCTGGCGGTCAAACAGGGCGCCCAGGCGTGCTTCCTCTTCCCCGAAGAATCCTTCGGCGACGTCCGGCCCCATATGCTGGCGCCGCAAACTGTACAGCTCATCAAAGATGGCGTTCATATCGTACTGGGGCGCGTCCCTGCTTGCCTGCAACGCCTCGGCCGCTTCCCGGTAAGCCAGGTAGTTTTGGAGAATGCCAAGCACCTCTGCCTGTATAGGCTCGGGAATGCCATTCTGGTCCATTGCCATGGAGAGGGCTTTTCTCATTACCGGCTCGTCTTCCGGTGCTCTCGTCAGACCAATGAAAAAATCCAGGAAACGGCGCAGGGCGCGGTCAAGCACCAGGTTGCCGTTCATGTCGACCCGAACGCTGCCATCAATATCAATGTCCTTGATAGTATGGCCCATAGGCAACTCCAGTAATACTTCCTGTAAGGCCACATTGGTTGGCTGTATTGCCGGGCGGAGTGTGTCAGGTTGATGGGAAGATTTATGGGGATGACTATTGGCGGGTGGCTTCAGGGAAACAATTTTTCCATCATGCCGATGGGAGTTGTGGGACAAGAAAAAGACGACAGCAGTGACCACTGTCGCCAGGCCCAACAAACCGCCAGCCATCATGAGCCGGGACGACTTCAAACCCATGGTGATACGTCTCCTTTATAAAACCGCGCCGGGGGCCAGGGCTCCCGGGCGGGCATCTTCCTGATCGGACGGGCTCAGAGCCCTGCATTCTTCAGCCGGTTGGCCTGCTGGCGGTAAAGCTCCACCGGATCCGCAGCGTTGCGGGCCAACAGTCCAAACACCTGATTGATCTGGTCCAGGTGGTTATGCTGGTACTCGACACTGATAACCTGACCGAGCTTCTGGCTACACGCCGACACCAGTCCGTCGTTGGGCTCACCAAAAGCGGCCCCGGTTTCTGCCAGCAGCCAATCGCTGGGGTCCCAACTATTGGTCTCAACCACATTGCCTCCCCAGGAGTAGTAGCGGACGCCATTTGCCTCGTGGGCTCCGTCGTCGCCACAGTAGGTGGATGGGACGCCGCCCGGGAATGTTTCATTAAAGGCGATCGTTGCCGCGGTGGTCAGGGACTGGATGGCGGCTTCTGTGTCCTGCGGTAACCCGCCACCGCCTGAAGCTGCGTCCAGTATTCCAAAGAGCCAGTCTCCAACGCCGCTACCGTATTCGTTCTCAACCATGTCATCGGCCAGAACCGATCCCCAGTTGACACCACCTACACTCGACACCGAAGCCACCAGGTCCGGGCGAACCCCCGCCACATAACGGGATGTCGGTGAACCGTGGCTGTGACCAATCAGGTTAACCCTCTCGGCCCCAGTAGTGGCGATGATCTCCTCCACCTGCGCCAGCAGTTGCTCTCCCCGAATTTCTGTTGAATTGGCGGCGGATACCTGGGCCACGAACACCTCTGCGCCGCTGTCTGCCAGGGCGCTGGGTACACCGTTGAAATATTCGATGAACCCGAACACTTCATCGAAACCGGAAAAACCATGGACCAGGACAATCGGGTGTTGGGTCTCGGTGTAGTCATCGTTGCCAGATAGCCAGTCGAACAGGCCTGCGGATGCCGGCTGCGCTACCGCCAGACCAAGCGAGAGAGTGCCTGCCGCCGCGGCAAGGCGCGGTTTGGTGAAATAAGACATGCGTGCATTCCTTTGTTGTGTTTGTTCGTAGGACCGGGTGACGACGTCCGGGTAATACAGGTTGCACGGACACCCTCCAGTCCAAAGGCATGGGTATAGTAGGGCGGGACACGGCGGGCAGGCTTGCATCAAATGATAATGTTTATCGCGATAATGTGGGGCCGGTCACATTCGGTATAATGCGGCAAATTCCTCAAGTAGTTCTTGATCATGGTATCGACGCTATGACTAAATATAAGCCAACGAAAACACAGGATTTTTCCGGTTGGTTTCCGCTGATTGGCGTAGATCGCCGAATTGACCGGGCTGGAAACCATGACTGGCACGTATGAAGACGAAGCCTGGATGGGCCGCGCCCTGCAATTGGCAGAACAGGCTGCTGCTGCAGGGGAAGTGCCGGTAGGCGCGGTTGTGGTGCTAGACGGCAGGGAAATCGGAACCGGGTTCAACGCGCCCATCAGTGGCTGCGATCCTACCGCCCACGCTGAAATCCGCGCGTTGCGGGATGCCGCCCGCCGGGTCGGAAATTATCGGTTGCCGGGTGCCACGCTTTACGTCACCCTTGAGCCTTGTACCATGTGCGTGGGCGCTATCGTGCACACCCGCGTCAGCCGGCTGGTTTACGGTGCGGCCGAGCCTAAGGCCGGTGCCGTGGAATCCGCCCGGCGAACGCTGGAAGAGGAGCACCTGAACTGGCGTGTTGAAGCTGTCGGCGGCGTTCTGGCCGGCCAGTGCAGCGGTATGATCAGTGATTTTTTCGCACGGCGGCGGGCAGACAGTCGCCGCCGGAGGCAATTGTTTTCAGGGAAGGAGTAACTACCGATCATGAAAGTTCTGGTAACCGGCGGAGCCGGCTATATAGGCAGTCACGTCGTCAGGCAGCTGGGCGAGGCCGGGCACGACATCATCGTTTTTGACAACCTGTCCACCGGCTATCGCTGGGCGGTCACCTGCGGTGAACTGGTTGTGGGCGACCTTGCCGACGAGCACGTCATCGCCGATCTGTTCAGCCAGCATCACTTTGAAGCCGTTCTGCATTTTGCGGCCAATATCGTGGTGCCGGAATCGGTTGAAAATCCCCTCAAGTATTACAGCAACAATACCCGTAATACGCTGAATCTTCTGAAGGCCGTTGAGGAGCACCAGGTTCCCTACATGGTGTTTTCCTCCACCGCCGCGGTCTATGGCATGCCGGAAGAAACCGTACTGACTGAAGATCTCCCCCTGGCTCCGATCAATCCCTATGGCGCATCCAAGATGATGAGCGAGCGGATGATCATGGACCTGGCTGCCGCATCTTCCCTGAATTACGTTATCCTGCGCTACTTCAACGTGGCGGGAGCCAATCCGAACGGGCTGCTGGGCCAGGCAACACCAGAGGCCACCCATCTGATCAAGGTGGCCTGCGAGTGTGTGACCGGCAAGCGGGATGGTATGAGTGTGTTCGGCACTGATTACGATACCCGTGACGGTACCTGTATCCGCGATTACATCCACGTGGAAGACCTGGCCAAGGCCCACGTGATGGCGCTGGACTACATGGCCGGAGGCGGCGAGTCACGGGTTCTGAACTGCGGCTATGGGCGCGGCTTCACCGTGCGTGAAGTCATTGACGTGGTGAAGCGCAAGGCTGGCAACGACTTCCCGGTGCAGCAGACTGGCCGCAGGGCAGGGGATCCGGCTGCGCTGATGGCCGATAATACGCGAATCAAACAGGTACTTGGCTGGCAGCCGGATTACGACGATCTGGATACCATCGTCGGAACGGCACTGGCCTGGGAAAAGATCTGGCAGGACAAACAGGGCTGATACATCCCTGTTCCGCTATACATTGAATTGCAAACTTCAGGGTTTTAACGAATGAAAATCACGATTTTTGGTACTGGTTATGTTGGGCTTGTTACCGGAGCCTGCCTCGCCGATGTAGGTCATCATGTTCTGTGCATGGATGTGGATCAGGGCAAGATCGAAAAGCTCAAGAACGGCCAGATTCCCATCTACGAACCGGGCCTTGAGTCCATCGTCCGGCATACCGTGGAAGCCGGTCGCCTGGCCTTTACCACGGACACAGAGGAAGCCGTTGCCCATGGTGTACTGCAGTTTATCGCAGTGGGTACGCCGCCGGATGAGGATGGCTCCGCCGATCTTCAGTATGTAACCGCCGTCGCCCGCTCTATCGGTGAGTACATGGACGATTACAAGGTGGTTGTCGACAAGTCCACCGTGCCGGTGGGTACCGGTGACAAGGTCAGGGCCGCGGTGCGGGCCGGGCTGGACAAGCGCGGCCTGGAGCTTGAATTCGATGTGGTGTCCAACCCGGAGTTCCTGAAGGAAGGGGCGGCAATAAACGACTTCATGAAGCCGGACCGCATCATTATCGGCACTGACAGTGAACGCGCCATGGAGTTGTTGCACGAGGTTTATTACCCGTTCAACCGCAGTCACGACCGGATGATCTTCATGGATATCCGTTCCGCGGAGCTGACCAAGTACGCCGCCAACTCCATGCTGGCCACCAAGATCAGTTTCATGAACGAGATTGCCAACCTGGCAGAGCGCCTCGGTGCGGATATCGAAAACGTGCGCCGTGGCATCGGTTCGGATCCACGGATCGGGTATCACTTTATCTATCCCGGTTGTGGTTACGGTGGCTCCTGTTTCCCGAAAGACGTCCAGGCCCTGGCCCGCACCGCCAGGGACTGTGACTATGACTCCCGGTTGCTGAATGCGGTTGAAGCCGTCAATAGCGCCCAGAAACACGTACTGTTCGACAAGATCAGCCATTACTTCAATGGCAACCTGAGGGGCAAGGTGGTTGCCATATGGGGCCTGGCTTTCAAACCCAATACCGACGACATGCGTGAAGCTTCCTCCTGTACCCTGATGCAGGACCTCTGGAAGGCCGGCGCCAGTGTCCAGGCCTTTGACCCGGAAGCGATGGAAGAAACCCAGCGTATTTTCGGTGACCAGCCCGGGCTGACCCTTTGCGGTACAAAGGAGCAGGCCCTGAAAGGCGCCGACGTACTGACGATCTGCACCGAGTGGAAGGAGTTCCGCTCACCGGATTTCGAAGCCATTGCGGCTGCGCTTCGGGAGCCGGTGGTGTTTGATGGCCGCAACCTGTACGAGCCGGAAATGCTGGAGCGCCACGGCATGATCTATTACGCCATTGGCCGTGGCCGGAACCAGTTCCACGGAGATTGATATGGAAGGGGTCGGGCAGTCGTTCGCACTACATGAGCGTCTTGAGGCAGACACCGTCAGCCTGGGGCAAAGCCGGTTATGCGAAATCCGGCTGATGAACGACAGCAACTGGCCCTGGATTCTTCTGGTGCCCCGGGTGGCGGGAGTGCGGGAGATCTATCAACTGACCCAGGAGCAGCAACAGCAACTGCTGGCGGAATCCTCATTGCTCGGAGAGGGCATGATGGACCTGTTCGGTGGTGACAAGCTGAATGTGGCGGCACTGGGCAACATGGTGCCGCAACTCCACCTGCATCACATTGTGCGGTTTGAGGGTGATCCTGCCTGGCCCGGGCCCGTGTGGGGCAAGTTGCCGCCCCAGGCATACAGTGAAGATGCCCTGGCGGAGATCGTCAGCCGGCTCAGCGCAGTGCTTGAGACCATACGCCTGCCACAGTCATGATGCGGCACCTCCGCAATACTTGCCTTTTCCGGGTTTCTCGCCTAAACAGGGGTGTTAGGGACTAAATCCATAGTCTGTCCAGGGAGCGGGAAATCATCATGTCTGATCAAAAAGTCATATCGTTTGTTTTTGTAGCCACCACTGCCAGCTTTGAGGGGGACGATTCAGTCCACTTTGATCTGGAGATACCCGGAGTAGTATCGATCCCGGAATTTCAGGTTCCGGTTTCCGCGGGCGGGACCGGGATGTGGACAGGCGAGGCCAATCCCGCCAATTTGAGTACCGTCCGGGAAATTCTTTCAAACGATATTATTGTGCGGGTCGACAATTCGCCCGGATTGGGGGCCTTCCGGTGGGCGCCTGCTTCGTTCTACCTGTTAGGAATATACGAAAATGGGCAGCACGTGGTCATCTGCGCCATACCAGACTGGCCCGGAGACATACTTGGCGACGATGCCAGCGAGCCGGGGATTGCTGATGCAATCGAGTTGAATCAGTTTAACGCCCAGCGTTCGGATCCATCCAGTCCGCCCCGTTCACCCACTATCGATGTTTCCTGAATAACGGAGACTCCGAATCCGGTCGGCAGTTCAGGTGTTTCGCCGGGCCAGCGTTTGAGAGCCCAGAAGGATCATTCGGAGTTCTTTTTTCAGTTTTGCTTTCAGCTCTCCTTTTTCCTTCGGGGTGGCATCCAGAGCCTCTGCACCCTGGTTGAAAACCAGTGTCACCATACCCTCTGCTACAAGTCGCGCTTCGTGCAGTGGCTTTCCCTGTTGCTCCGCAAACCGGTTCAGGTCGTCCGCCAGTTCCGTGACCACATGATCGATTTCCGCCTTGATTGCCGTGCGAAAAGGCTTCGACACCCCGGTTTTTTCCCGCAGCATCAATCTGAGAAGGTTGGTGTTATTTTCCAGATACTCAATAAAGGTATCCACCGAGGTGCTGATCGCACTGCCATCCCGCGCAATCCGCTTGCGGGCCTGACGCATCAGCTGCCGCAGGGCCACACCGCCTTCGTCCACCAGCGCCAGCCCCAGCTCGTCCAGTTCGGCAAAGTGCCGGTAGAAGGAGGTGGGGGCGATGCCGGCCGCCCGCGCCACTTCCCGCAGGCTCAGGCTTCCGAAGCCGCGGTCCGCGCTTAACTGGGCCAGCGCGGCATCCATGAGGGCGCGACGGGTTCGAAGTTTCTGTTCTGCACGTGCTGACAAGTGTGGCTCCGGAAGCTGGTAAATCGCACCATTCTAGCGGCCAAAGGATTTACCGTCACCCACGGTGACAGAAGCCTGATTTTCACGTCTATTGTGTTTATAATGTCCGGCTTATCCAGTATCCTCGCCAGTTAATTTTTGCGGCTACGACTTGGTCTGACAGAGCAGGTGGGGATGGCTTTCCGAAACCGTGCGGAGCCATGGATGGCGGAGCCGAGCGTACAGGGATGTATTCACAGCGTGTTTCGGAAAGCCATTCCCACCTGCTCGCCCGCACCTCAGACGCAAGCGAATACATCAGAACACATCAAACGTAACGGGAACCGGTATGCGCAGTCATTATTGCGGTGGAATCAACGAAT
>CAZFPG010000062.1:0-12290 GCA_964521055.1 uncultured Marinobacter sp. | reverse complement strand
CCTCCGCCTGCACCTCAAGTATGCCATTGATATCGTAGGTAAAGCGGACATCTACTGCTTCTTCGGATGCGGGTTTTGGCGGGACGGGAATTGTCATCTCGCCAATCTTGATGTTGTTTTTGACCAGCCTCTGCTCGCCCTGGTAAACCTGCAGCTGAACATGAGTCTGGTTGTCGGACACCGTATAAAAACGGTCGACCCGGCTGGCGGGAATCACGGTATTGCGCGGAATGAGCACGGAGAAAAAGCCTGTGCGGGTGCCCTGTTCCAGCGTCTGCGCCGATTCGATGCCCAGGCTGAAGGGGCAGACGTCCGTCAGCACCGTATCCCGCAGAGCCTGGTTGCGCTGTTTGAGAGCCGCCTGGATGCCCGCACCCATAGCGACAACCAAGTCCGGGTCGAGATTGGCCGAAGGGATGCGCCCAAACATGCGCCCGACAGCGTTCTTGATCATGGGCATGCGGGATGCCCCTCCGACAATGATCACCTCATCAAACCCTTCGCGACCCAAACCGGAGTCCCGTACCGCTCGCTCAAGCGGGGCGCGAAGACGGTCAAGCAGCCCGGCACAATATCCGAGGAAGTCATCGCGGGTGACGGTGGTCGCCAGTGCCTTACCGCCGATTGACGCCTTCACCTCAACCTGGAAGTTCTCGCAAAGCGCTGTCTTGGCCTGGTCGCAGACGCGATAGACATGCGCCCGCTCTTCCCGGCTCAGTTTCTGACTGCCAAGTTCCCACTTCGCAAGCACCCCCACCACCAGTGCCCGGGTAAAGTCCTCGCCTCCGAGGAAGCTGTCGCCACTGGTTGCGTGTACTTCCAGCAGATCATCGAACTTCTCCAGAATGGAGACATCCAGAGTACCGCCGCCCAGGTCGATCACAATAAAGGTGCTTTCGTCCCGCTGCTCGCGCAACCCATACGCCAGGGCAGCGGCCGTGGGCTCGTTTATCAGGCGTTCAACGTGCAGGCCGGCAAGCCTTGCTGCGGTGAGGGTAGCGGTACGCTGGTTGTTGTTGAAGTAAGCGGGCACGCTGATGATGGCCTCTTCGACGGGTTCCCCGAGAAAGGCCTCAGCATCGGCTTTGATCTGCTTGAGTACCAGCGCTGACAGCTCTTCCGGGGAGTAGCTGTTACCGTTCAGGGCAAGGCGTTCGGACGTGCCCATCAGCCGCTTGAATTGAGAGGCCGTGGCCTGGGGGTGGGTCACCAGGCGATCCTTGGCCGGCCGGCCCACCAACACCGAACCACTGCGGTCCACACTCACCACGGACGGGGTAAGCAATTCGCCAAGAGCGTTCGGGATGATTACAGGTCCATCTTCTTTCCAGGCACTTGCCAAACTGTTGGTGGTGCCTAAATCAATGCCGATGACTGCCATTGAAGTTCCTCGGTTTTCGTCCTTTTAGCCGAAGAAGATTACATCAACACAATGTATGAGGCTATGGTGATGGGCAATGCGAGCCCGACAACTCGAATACCGTTGCTGATGGCCAAGCCGCCGGGCTTCCCGATGCCTGGCGATTACTCGATCCCAGGCATTGCTACGTACCCCGGTAACGCCTTGATGCGTTCGCCCCATGCCTGGATGGCCGGGTATTGCTCAAGCATTACGCTGCCTTCCCAACTTAGTGCGACATAGGGGAACACCGCGCAATCCGCAATGGTTGGTCGGCCCAGTGCTAGCCAGTCGTGCTCGCTCAGGTGCTGATCCAGCAACGGCAGAATCTGCCAGCTGACTTCCAGCGCGCGTTCCTTGTTCAGTGGGTATCCAAACTTGTCGATTAAACGGGCCGTGTTGGGGCCACCGTGAATCTCGTTGGCGGCCGTCGACAGCCACTGCATCACTTCGCCCTGCTGGGCCGCGCCATCCGGCCACCACTGATTGCCGCCATATTGACGGGCCAGATACACCAGAATCGCCTGGGAATCGCGCAGAACAACGCCATCATCGGCCAACACCGGCACCTGGCCCCAGGGGTTGAGATCGATCAGCGGTGATCGTTTGTGCGCGCCTACAGCGACATCCACTGGCTCCAGTTCCAGCTCAATACCGGCCAAAGCGGCAAACAGGCGAACCTTGTAGCAGTTACCGGACAGTTCCATATCGTATAATTTCATGGCAGGCGCCTCATTGTGGTTAGTGAGTTTGGGTTGGGTTGTACTGGCATGCACCGGTTCAGGCACTAACTGGTTGAACTCCAGTACGTTCCTGTCGGGGTCGCGAATAAACAAGGTGATTCGGCGTGGGCCAAGGCGGTGGATACCCTCGGTGATTTCAATGCCAGCCTGGTCAAGCCAGTCTTTCAGGGCGTAGAGATCATCGACAACAAATGCAGGATGGGTCGTGCCGGGAAGCTTAACCGGCTCATCCAGCAACACGTTCCGGCCATGGGATAAACGTGTTGCGTTGAAGATCAGGTTAATCCGCACACCATCTGGCGTTTCCATCTCATTGGCTTCGTGTTTCTCGAAGCGACGCACCTCCTTGAATCCCAACTGCTCGTAAAAGGCCACGGCCTGCTGGCGGTCACTGACTCGAATACCAACATGATCAAACTGACGAATGGGCTGAGGGCGCTTCATGACTGACTCCGGACGGATGATGTTGTTGCACAAGTAGACACCTCCACGCGGATTCAATAAATGCAGCTGGCCTGTTAGGATTATTCAGCTTTTTGCACAAATCCCACACCACACTCTGCGATGGTGCCTGCCGATGGACAAACTCAAAGCCATGAGCACCTTTGTCGCCATTGTCGACCAGGGCAGTCTCTCCGCCGCCGCCGAAAAGCTGGACCGATCCTCAGCCGCCATCGTGCGAACCCTTGCCGGCCTGGAAAAGCACCTCGGCGTTCGCCTGCTCAACCGCAGCACTCGCCGAATGAGCCTCACGGATGAGGGCAGGGAGTACCTGCAACACTGTCGCCGCATCCTGTTGGAGGTTCAGGCCGCCGAATTCCAGCTCGACAGCCGACGCGCCGATCCGGCAGGCAAACTTTCCATAACCGCCCCCGTTACGTTTGGCCGCCTGCACATCGCGCCACTGCTGAACCAATGGCTGAAACAGAACCCCGCCATGAGTGCGGAACTGATCCTGCTGGACCGGGTAGTGGATGTCATCGAGGAAGGTTTTGATATAGCCCTGCGTATTGGCCACCTGGCAGACAGCTCGCTGGTGGCGCGACAGATTGGCAGCACACCCTATGTACTCTGCGCGAGCCCGGCGCTCATCGAACAACGAGGACAGCCCAGCCACCCTGAACAACTATCAGACTGGCCGACCGTTGGTTTCGCACCCTCCGGTGAGGTGTGGCAGTTTCAGGTGGAGGGGGAGCTCTGGGAGCAGCGCATTACCCCGGTTGTCAGCGCCAACCAGATCGACACCGAACTTGCCGCCGCCCGGGACGGACTCGGCATTTGCAGGGTGCTGGGTTATCAGGCCCAGCAGGATCTTGAGCACGGCACCCTGGTGCCGGTGTTAACGGAATACAGCATCCCCGCACTGCCAGTGCAGTTTGTGTTTCCACACAACCGCTTGCTGTCACCGCGAGTGCGGCAATTTCTGGATGCGGTGGTGGAGCCGTTGCAGGAAATCTTGAGTGCGGTGCCCAGATCCTCACGGGCGGGCTCCGTCAGCTCTGGCCCGTGAAGCGAGGCCAGCCTCACTGCTGCGTCGAAGTTAGGCCCCTCGCTTATTGTCTCTGGCCGTAAAGCCCCAGCCGACGGCGGTCAGAAGAATCAAGCCGGTGATGATCGGTGAAACCTCTCCAAACGTGACCACAGCGCCAATGATGGATGCTACGGATGCAACAGCAGACAGTTTCCAGGAGTAGCCACTGGTTCCGGACTGTTTTTGAGGTACTTCTGTCATAAAAGATCCTCGTGAGCCAGCTCTCACAGTAGCAGGAATCGGTTTATTTTCCTCGCGTCGAAGCGGAATCTGGTAGAACATGCCTGCCGTACTTCCGTAACAAACACTGTTCAAAACCTGGAGACCCAATCAGTGAAATTGACGAATATGATGCTATCCCTGGCAATGGTGACATTGGCCGGCTGCCAGACCTCATCTCAGGTGTCGTCCGCTGCTAGCGACGGCGATGGCATTACCTGCCGCGAAATCGATCAGGCTTTTACCGCCTACCAACAGGACCGGCAATCTGCAACGGCATGGACTCAACTGGCACAGTTGATAAGCCCCACTGCGGGCAATTACGCGGATATGGGCGTCAATACGGCATCCAGGTATTACGATCAGATCAAGGCCACCACCAATCTTGCCCTTGCGGTGCGTGGATGCCAGCCAGTGCAGTGAAGCAGTCGGGCTAGATACCGTACTCCCGCTCCACCTTCGCAATCCGCACCCGAAAACTGGACAGGCGCGAATTGACGCGCTTTGTTATGCGTCTGCGATCGATCAGAGCGCCGGGTCGATCGATGCTGTCTTGGGTCACAGATCGTCCGAATGCCCCGCCTTTACCCGAGGCCACTGAACGATGGGGCGCCCACCGGAACGGAACGGGTTCTCTTCGTCGTCGTCCTTCCACGGTTGCGGCCAGCCGGTCGGCGAATCCTCCCACCATTCCTGCCGTCCGTATACCGTCAAGTCGAGCAGCGGGTAGCTGTTGCCCATCACCTCGACGCCGCGCCTTGTGGTCCAGTAAGTCTCAAAGACCCTGTCGCCTTGTCGCAAGTAGCAGACCAGATACATCATGCCCGCCCGGCGACCATCCAGCAGCGCTTCGAGCGGCGCCCCCTGGAGCGAGTACCACGGCATCTTCCAGCCCATGAAGTCACGGTAGCGGGCGCTCTCTTCGTAGGGGCCCTGGCAAAACGTGGCGTAGGTAACGTCACGGGAATGAATGAAGGACAGCTCGCGCACCTGCGCCGTGAATAAGGCGCAGCCTTCGCACTGCTCTGGCGCCGGGTGCCCGGGATGCCACATGAAGTAGTAGGCGATGAGCATCCTGCGGCCCTCAAATGCGTCCAGCAGCGTCACCGTTCCGCGCTCGTGGATCAGCGGTGTCTCGGCATTCACCTCGACCATGGGAAGCCGGCGGCGGGAGGCGGCGATGGCGTCGCGCTCCTTCATATGTTCCTTCTCTCGGATTCGCAATGCGTCCACTTCGTCCTGGAAGGTGCTCCGATCGACTACCTTTGGTACTCCAAATTCGTCTTTCATCTTGTCTCCTCCTTACGTTGCGTCACGACGCATAACGCCAGCCATCACTGGTCGCGCGCGGCCTCCGCCTCACGGATGGCGGGGCAGTTGTCCATCGGGCGGAGCTCGATGCCCCAGCCAAGCTCCTCGCCCATGCGCGCCGCCGGGTGCAGCGAGGCGAGCTTCACCGCTGCGTCGAAGTCCGGCGCTTCGATGATCACCACGCCACCCACAACCTCCTTGGTTTCTGCGAATGGCCCGTCGGTGACTATCAGTTTGCCGTCCTTGAGGCGCATCGCCTTGGAGTCCCAGCTCAGGCTCCCGCCCCATGTGACCTCGCCCGCCGCCTGCATCTCGGCGTCGAAGCCCTTGCACTTCTCCCCAACCTCGGCCAGCTCGTCTTTGCTCATCTGGTTGAATTTTGCTTCGTTTCCGTAGGCCAGCAACAGGTATTTCATCGCGTTTCTCCCGATCGTCGTTTCATCAAAAACCTTTGATAGACTCATCGGGTAGTCGATTGGGCACCGCGGTTTTCGACAATCGTGCGATTTTTTTCGATGCGGTAAGAGAGTAAACCTGTCCCGGTTTCAATGATTAGGCTGTCCGGCTACGTTCGTTGCCTGAGTGATGGCTTAAAGGGTTCTACCCCGTTTTCACGGATCGCTAATTCTGGTCCCGAAATTTCCCGGCGATCGTCGCCAAATTGGTCATGATGTTTCGGTTACGAGCCTGTTCGTGAGCATCGGGCTCCAGTACAGCAAGTAGAAGATAGCAATCATCGTTCATTGCGCCTTGGCAATAAACAAGATGGATATCGCTGGTACGCCTGAACTGTACGGCGTGAATGGGACCGTTGGCGGGATCAAGGAGGTGGAGGTGCTGGAGTTCTTCCATCCTGACTGAGGATAACGTGTGAGGGTGGTCATACAGTTCGTCGCGGCCAAAATGCTGAGGAATCATTCCAGTGCGCTTATAATCTTCAAAATCCAGGACAAGGGCATCCAGTTGTTCCAGTTCACCCTTGTCCTGGTACTGCTTTTTAATCAGTCCGGACGTGTAGACTTCGACCACGTTGCATATTCCTCCATGTCCTCCGGTGAGGCATTTGCCAAGAGGTCTGCACCGTGCCGTCCGATTTCCCTGAGACGATCTACGGATAGTTGCATCCTGCCAGTCACCGTTCGTTGCCGTTCAAAATGCTCAACCATCTTCATCAATTCCTGAAACAGATCTTGTCCTACCATGTAACCGGCGGGCCGGTTGTTGGACAGGACTGCCACAGGCTGGTCCGTAAAATATTGTGCTGGGTTTTTCCTCAGCTCAGTAATGCTGACAGATTGTTCCGCCAGAATCGCATGGGTACCCATGAGTCGTGCTCCGACTATTTGATGATACTACTTATCATATTTTAATGTACATTCTTGTGTACATCGTTGTAAGCACAATAATGCCTATTTAGGGTTTTGTCAAATAAACCGTTGATGGGGGCGAGCTCTGGTGTATTCGTCCTGACTATTTGATAAGGTCAGGAAAATCGGTTTCGGAAGAAGGCGTGGATGCAAAATGCCGGAGGCCGATCACAATAACAAAAGGCTGGCTTGATGAATTCTTCCGAAAAGAATGTGGCTCTCAGCATCTTCCAGATGATCGAGCGAATACTCCTCGTCATCGTTGTGTTAATGACCCTGGTAGGCGTCGTATTCGAGCTTCGCTCACTGTTCATCGCACAGACAGTCAATCTTGCCGACATTCTGCTGATGTTCCTCTATCTCGAGGTGATTGGCATGGTAGCGGTGTTCTACTCAGACCGACGGTCTGCCTCTGTATTTCCCATCTTTATTGCCATTACAGCGCTCGCGCGGCTGATCATATTGCAGGGTAAGGATATGGCCCCTGAAAACATCCTGTTTGAGGCCATCGCAATCCTGATTCTGGCAATAGCCGCGTTTGTCATGACGCGGCTTAACCACCACAGGAAAGATGAATTAAACCCCTGACTGGTGTTGGGCTTTTCTGATTCGCTAAACGCCGTATTCCCGCTCCACCTTCGCAATCCGCACCCGAAAACTGGAATACCATTGCTGATGGCCAAGCCGCTGGGCCTCCTGATGCTCGGCGTTCTGCTTCCAGTTGCGGATGGCCTCAAGGCTTTCCCAGTAGGACACCGTAATGCCCAGGTTCTCCCTGACTGATTCAATACCCAGGAAGCCTGGTTGCTGGGCGGCTAACTCAACCATTCGATCAGCCATCTCGGCGTAGCCGTTGTCGCCGTCTGTGCGGTGGTTGCTGAAAATGACGGCGTAGTAGGGGGGATTGGGGGTGTTGGCGATTTCTGACATGGATTACCCTATCTATTTGTCCTTCGTGGAGGTTTCTTCCGCTGCCTTGGTAAGATATTCCCGACGTTCAGAATCCAGGTCCGGTTCAAACACCCCGGATTCATATGCCTCAAGCAGCCCTTGTTCTTCAGGGTCTAGTTTGGTTATGCAATCGATCCCCGAAGATATTTTCTTGACCTTCGCAATTTCTTAGCTTATTCGTCAGTATAGTTATTTAGAACATTCTCCAGTATTCGTTTGGCTTCCAACGCTGCATCAAGATTTCCCTCAACATGAGCCATTGAGATTGCTCCCTCCTTAAGCAGAATAATCAGGCTTGTGATCTCTTCTGTTATTTCCTTTGGAAGAGACAACTCTTCAACATGCCCTCGAATCAATGCCGTTATGCCCGCTTTGTGCTCGGCACAGGCCCGGTGGATGGCATTGTCTCGGTCGCTGAATTCAGCGCTGGCATTGATGAAGAAGCAGCCATTGAAGTGGTCAATATCCGGTACCCGACTGTGGAACCAGTCATGCAAGGCGTTAAACAACTCTAGCAAAGCGGGCTTGCCTGCAGGCGCATGTTCCAGTCTCGATATAAGCCATGCCCGGTAACTACGGTCACGATACCGGACGGCCGCCTCTACTAGATGCTCTTTGCTGGGGAAATGATGATAAAGCGTTCTTTTCGCTATGCCGGACTCTGCCAACACTAGATTCACACCCACGGCATGGATCCCACGAGTGTAGAACAAGTTAAAGGCGGTACGAACTAGCTGCTCTTGCTTATCCATGGCTGTGCCCACATCAGGTCGGATAATCGAATCTTGACATCAGTAGACAAGGCTGTCTACTCTGGGTAGACCAATCTGTCTACCTTGGGGGTTTGCCTGTGTACCAACGTCTGATCACTTCACGCTATTTTGTCCCTTTACTAGCAGGCCTGGGAGCAATGCTGTGCATTACTGCTCTAAGCAGCCTGGGTATCGTAGTTGAGTCATCCGTCTGGTTAATGGCTCCCTTTGGGGCGACCATGGTAATCCTCTTCGGACTGCCGGAGAGCCCTCTGGCGCAACCCAGAAACATCATCGTGGGCCACCTGTTAACCACGGCGATTGGCCTTTCGGTGGCAGCCTTGGCGGGCGTTTCACCCTGGTCTATGGGGTTGGCAGTCGGACTGGCGGTAAGCTTGATGCTAGTAACCAATACCACTCACCCACCAGCAGGGGCCAATCCCTTGGTCGTCATGCTCGCAGGAGAACACTGGGATTTCCTGATAATGCCGGTGGCGGCGGGAGCCGTTCTAATAGTGGTGTTTGGGGCGCTATACCACCGGCTTGTTTCCGGGCAGCGGTATCCGAAGCGGTGGCTGTAAGCAGTACTCCTCCCAAACCGCCTATTTACACCGCCGGCTATGTCCATTGCCTGAGTGATGGATTAAATGCCGTACTCCCGCTCCACCTTCGCAATCCGCACCCGAAAACTGGAATACCATTGCTGATGGCCAAGCCGCTGGGCCTCCTGGAAGTGCTGCCAAGCTCTGGCCCAGCGTTAGCGCGACGTTCCTTTGACCGGTTTGCCAAACTCGAGCGCTAGATCCATGTCGGCATGCTCAAAGGCGGTCTCCATGTATGTTTGCTGGGCAGCAGGAATGCCAAACTTCCCGGCCAGGTTGCGCCATTGAGACACGGCTTGAGCAATCTCGTTGCTCACCTGCCTGGCGTCATCTTCATCAATGCCATAGTAACCTGCCGTTTCAATCGCCAGTTGAAGGCTGGCCGAGCGATCACCGTGCTCGTCGACGGCAACTGAAAGGACTCGGGGCCCGATGTCCAACGGTACCGGGTTCATGTCATAAGCCGGAGAGAGCTTCCAGCCCCCCGCACTGTGCAAGAAACCATGGTTCCGAAGGTGGTCATCGGTGTTCGACACAAGAATATTGAATACCAAGCGGCGCCACAGCTCTCGGAGGTCATCGTCTGGGCGTTCTCCATACTGAGAAATCCCTTCAACGATATCGAGGTAGCTCCGCTCCTCTCCGTCAGAAGCGCCTACCATCGTTAAGGCGCTGATGAACGGTACCCGATATTCACCGTTGCGGTCGAAACGTTCCATCAGGAGGATAGCCTTACCCCCCTCTTCAACGAGGCGGTTATTCGGTACCTGTATGCCAGCATTTTTGGCAAGCGCCAGCATCAGGGCTTCCCACCGAATGACAGGGTAAGCGTCATTATCACGCTCAAACTTGGCGACCAACGTCCGGCCATCAGGTTCCCGCACCACGGCCTTCGGGCGAGCCCCGCCCAGCGAGGAGCCTGGCGCAAAAACGATGGCCAGATCCTCATCCGTTTCCTGGTGAGCGTCAACACGTGCGACCGCGCTCTGCAACTTCCGAAGCTCAATCAGAGGAGGTACCGATGCGAAACCATCTGCCAGATACGGGCCAAGTGTGTTATCACCTTGTTTTTTACACAGGCGTAGCGCACCCATACGGACATCGTCATGGATTCCGAGAAGGAAATCCGTCTCGAAAAGCTGCCGCTTGTGGCGTTTTTCCTTTTCAGCCTGATGCTTCTCTTGGCGCACGACGAGGTAACGCCCCCAGCGGTCCGGTGCAGAGTCGCTGAAGGCATTGAATATGGGTTTATCGTGCGGGAATTGAGGGCCCGGGGAAAGCGGAAGCGCAGGCTCAAGCGCAAAGCGCTTGGGATGACGGAGCCACTCTTTTGAATATTCAAAGGACGTGCGCTCGCGTCCACGAGCGATAATGAGTCGCATGGTGCCGACTTGCGTTGCTGCTCCCTCGCCAGGAAGTTCTATGAAAACTTCGATGTCGCTCACTTCAGTGTTCCTTTTGATCGCCCCTTAATTCCTGACGCGCTGCGGCAGCCGTCCCTCCTCTAACATTTGGCCTATTTCATCGTTTTCAGTAGCGGCAAGATCGGACAGGCCGTCAAGCATCTGTAAAACGAAAAGGGCTTGAGCGAGGTGTCCTAACTGCACGGTAGGGTCGCCATTTTCAATTTTTCTAAGAGTGGGCGCGCTGACCCCCATGCGCTCAGCCATGGTGGCGGCTTTTATGGGTCGTCGCTTTCTGGCCATCCGTAAATCAGCGCCGAGTTTTTTCAGCGCTTTTTGAACGGGTATCGGGTATCGGCGTTTCATATTAATGCAACTATAGTTTCGCATAAATGCTCTTAAAAGAAATTATAGCTTCTCTTAATGTCATTTTCAAGGAGTTGGCACTAGTGGAGCCAGGATTCCACCTTTATTGAATCTATAGTTTCTTTTAAGTTGTTTTAGGAGAAAATATAATTTCACTTAAGGCCGAAGCCCGGCCTACTCGCCGTGCGCGGCCTCCGCCTCGCGGATCGCGGGGCAGTAGTCCATCGGGCGGAGCTCGATCCCCCAGCCCAGCTCCTCGCCCATGCGCGCTGCCGGGTGCAGCGAGGCGAGCCTCACCGCTGCATCGAAGTCCGGCGCTTCGATGATCACCACGCCACCCGCATCTCGGCGTCGAAGCCCTTGCACTTCTCCAAAACCTCGGCCAGCTCGGCTTTGCTCATCTCGTTGAATTTTTCTTCGTTCCCGTAGGCCAGCAGCATGTATTTCATGGCGTTTCTCCCGATCGTTGTTTCATTAATAACCTTTGATAGACTCATCGGGTAGTCGATTGGGCACCAAGGTTTTCGACAATCGTGCGGTTTATTCGATGCGGTAAGATGGATTAAATGCCGTACTCCCGCTCCACCTTCGCAATCCGCACCCGAAAACTGGAATACCATTGCTGATGGCCAAGCCGCTGGGCCTCCTGATGCTCGGCGTTCTGCTTCCAGTTGCGAATGGCCTCAAAGTTTTCCAGGGATAATAGGGATTGTTTGAAATTGCATCCATGCTCTCCTTAGCAAGTAATACGGCCGGTGCGCGCGCGTCCAATCCACTGTTGCCTGGTCATCCGCCATTCAACCTGGGTCCAGCCTTTGTTAGACATCCAGTCGGGAGCCGGTCGTGTGACGGCCGTGGCGCCAAGCGCTTCTACCAGCCTCGCTATGCGGGAGTTCGCACTGACAGTGCCACCATAAATGGTATGCAGTTCCAGGGTATCAAAGCCGAACATGGCCAAGGCTTGCATTACCTCCACCGCGTAGGCGTATCGCCCCCAGTATTCCGGCGCCAGTTCGATTCCCAACTCCGCTGTCCCTGCTTCCGCATTCGCACATCGCAGCCCACAGCAGCCAACAAGTACCTGGGGAGAGCCCCGTAAAATAATGGCGAGTTGATAGTTGAGCCGTGGCTGCTCAGCCGCCCATGCCTTGAACAGGCCAATGAGCTCGCGAGCATGCTCGGGATTGTCTTGTTCAGAACCATAGAACTCGTGAGAGCGCGGATCGTTGTGGTACGCCTCAAATGCGGCAGTATCCCCATTCTCGAAATCGCGAAGAATGAACCTTCTCGTTACCAATTCCATAGTACACGCTCACTCCCTTAAGGCTGCCAAAGGCTATGTGGCTACCGCCTTCACCATACGGCGTTTGCGGTAGATACAAACGTCCCAGCCACGGTATGTTGTATGGGTATCAATTCTGAACCCCACCTTCTCCGCCACACAGGCAGAAGCCACGTGGCGGGTAGCGATGATCGCTATGATCGAGTCAATATGACAGTGCGAGAATCCATACTCCAACGCCGCCTCCGCAGCCTCTGACGCCATGCCTTGCCCCCATGCACTCGGCGCAAGGCGATAACCAATCTCAATTTCCTGAGCGCCATCAAGCTCTACGTGGCTCAACCCGCAAAAACCAATCACTGCT
>CAZFPG010000061.1:0-12298 GCA_964521055.1 uncultured Marinobacter sp. | reverse complement strand
GGAGGAACTGGCGCAGGATGAGCGTATTGTGCGCAACATGCAGAAAATCCGCACCGTGCCCGAGAACGCCCGCATGATTGTGGATGGTGCCCGTGAGCAGGGCGGCTTCGGGGCTTTCCTGAGCCATTGGCCGTCCGATGACCAGGTAGGACTGCTGATGTGGCTCAAGCGTCACGGCGCACGGTTGGGTGGTAACACCGCCCAGTATTTCCTGCGCCGGGTTGGCTGGGATGGCTTTATTCTCTCCCCGGACGTGGTGGCCGGGCTCCGCCGGGAGGAACGGCTGGATGCCACACCGGGCAGCAAGAAAGCCCTGGTGCAGGCACAGGCGGCCTTCAACGACTGGCACCAGGAGACCGGCCTGCCCTACAGTCATTTGTCCCGGATTCTGTCCTACTCCGTGGGGGACTGACGTCACTCGCCGAGCAGGAGCTCCTTGGCTTCGTTGATACGGGCGGCAAAATAGTTGCTGCCGCCACGGTCCGGATGCATCTTCTGCATCATGCGGCGGTGCGCCTGGATGATGTCGTTACGGGTGGCGTCGGGCTCCACCCCGAGGATATCCCGGGCTTCACTCTCGGAGAGTGCACCACCACGATAACGTTCTTCGCTTTCGCCATGCTCGCTGTTGCCACTGGCGCCAGGGTCATCTGCGCGCCAGGAATCGCCAAAGCGGCGGTCCAGATAGGTTTCCAGCAGCCGGGCGGAATCCTCATCATGCTGCCTGCAGTACTGCAGCAGTTCGATAAACTCGCCCTCACCCAGGTCCGCCAGCTCACGGCCTGCCATGGGGCCTTTCAGTATCTCGCCGGTCATGTCTCCAGAGTCGTGGTCCAGCGTCATATCAAGGATGTCGCTGGTAACCCGGGACTGGTTGCCGGTTCGGGCCTCGGCGCCATCGGCCCCGCCTCCAAAGCCACCTGGCCCGCCACCGCCCAGCAACGCCGGCAGGAAACGGCGCAGCAGCGGAAACAGGAAACCCAGCAATGCAAACAGGAAGTGCAGTCGGCCCGTCAACGCCATAACCACCACCATCAGGATGCCGGAAAACAGCACCAGTTTGATAATGGCAGGTTTACGCTGGCTGGCCGGTTGGCTGCGCAGCCAGAACCATGCAACAACCGCCAGAATAATGACCAGAAACGTTAGTGGCACAATGAGCGCTACCTGATCTGTTGGGTCAACCGCTTCACTTCCGGGGAGCTACGGCTGGAAAAATCCTGCAATGCCCTGGCGCCCCCGGATGCATAGACCGCAACGGCGGCCATAAGATCCTTCAACACCTGTGGACTGTTGCGATCAAACGGTGCATAGGCGCCGCCGGAGAGTTTGCTTACCTGCTGGAAAACCGCCCGGGCATGGGCGTCACCCCCTTCATGGAACATGAACACCGGCGTTCTGAGCATGCCCAGTTCGCCGGCGGTATGGCAGAGTTCGTCAACCGGCTCTTCGCAGCAATCACCGATGAATACCACTGCCCTGACCGGCTGTGCCCGGGTTTCCTTGACCGCATGGGCCAGAACCCGGCTGATCTGGGTTCGACCACCCAGGCAGGACACACCATTCATAAGATTCAGCAGTTGCTCGGTGGCGCTGACAAATGCCGTGGACCTGAATTCGCGAAAACCCCGGTAGTAGCAAAGCTGTATTGCCAGGCCACCAAGATCCCGGGTCGCCATGAACAGCTCACTCTGCAGGTCGCAGGCCTGATCCCAGGTCGCTTCCCGGCTGGCGGTGGCGTCCAGGGCAAAAACAAGCCGGCCCTGTCCACCTGCTTTTTGCGGCATCTTCCGTACCCGGTGAATAAACTGGTCTATGGACTGTTTATCCGACCGGGTACTGACAGATTTGTCATTCTTTGGCATCGGCGCGAAGATTCCCGAGTGATCGGTTTCTTCTATAGTGGCTTTGCGAAGGCCGTAAGGCAATGGCCGGCGTATTTACCCCGGCACTCCCGCCAACGATCGGTATACATCCACCATCGCCAGGGTCACGGCCGTACGGCTACGCACGGCGGCGTCCCGGGTGGCGGTAAACTCCTGTTCCGCCGTCAGTACCTCGAAGTAGCCAATGAACCCCTCTTCATAGCGGGCGCGAGCCAGCTCGACGGCTTTTTCGGCGTTGTCCATGGCCTGTCCAAGGCGCTGTTCCCGTTGTTGCGCGCGCTGGTAGCGCACCAGCCGTGTCTCCGTTTCCTCCAGGACTTCCAGTACGGTTTGCTGGTAGCTGGCCAACGCTGCACGGCTGTCGGCCCCGGCGGCCTCGATCCGGGCCTTGACCCTGTCGTGGTCCAGGAAGGTCCAGTCGATGCCCAGGGCAACGCGGCGGGTTTCCGCCGGGCCGGTGAACAGGTCACTGGTGTCGGCGGCAACGGAACCTATCAGCCCGCTCAGGGTAAAGCGGGGAAACAGGTCCGCGGTAGCGACACCAATGCGAGCGGTGGCGGCAGCCAGGCGACGCTCTGCAGCAGCGATATCCGGGCGTCGGCGCAGCACATCACCGGGGCTGTCCACCGGAAGCACCGGCAGGGTTTCTGGCAGTGCGCCCTGGGGTGACAGGGTGTCCACCAGTGCCATCGGTGGCTGGCCAGTCAGCACGGCAATGCGGTGCATGGCCGCCCGGATCCCCGCCTGAAGGGTGGGCAGTTCAGCACGGGTTCGTTCCAGCTGGGCACGGGCACGCACCTGGTCGAAGTCGGTGCCCCGGCCTGCTTCTACCCGGGCTTCCACAATATCCAGGGATTGTTGTTGCAACGCCACACTCTGCTGAGCCACCTGATACTGCTGTTGCAGTCCCCGCAGCTCAAAGTAGCTGCTGGCCAGTTGCCCTGCCAGCGCTACCTGTACCGCACCAAGCTCCGCGCCGGCGGCATCCAGTTCGGCCCTTTGAGCCTCCGTGGCCCGCCTGAGGCGCCCGAACAGGTCCAGCTCCCAGTTAGCGGCTACGCCAGCCTGATAACGCTGTACCCGTTCCGGCCCCGCGCCCGGGGGTGACTGCTCAATATCCGCCAGGTACTGCTCGGCAGCGGTAGCACTGGCGGTCACGCTGGGCCATTGGTCCCTTTCGGCACCGTAAAGCAGTGCAGCTGCGCGCTCGTAGCGGGCCACCGCTCCTTCCAGGGTATGGTTGGCGGTCAGCGTCTGGTCAATCAGCTGCGCCAACAAGGGGTCGTCAAACCCCCGCCAGAAGCGTTGTTCGCCGCTATCCCCTGCAACCATCGTCCGCCCTTCCGAGAAGGATTCCGGTTCCGGTGTCGCAGGGGCCTGGTAGTCCGGCCCCACGGCGCAACCGGCCAGCACCAGAGCACCGGCCATGGTGATTACTTTAAGCATGACTGCCTCCCGGAACTGCATCGTCATTCTGGTCGTCCTCGCAGATCAGTGTGGATGTGTGGTGACTCTTCAGGCGATGGCTGCCAGACAGCTTGCGCAGCGCCACATAGAACACCGGTGTGAGGAACAGGCCAAACAGGGTTACCCCCACCATACCGGCAAACACGGCAGTGCCCAGAGCCTGGCGAACCTCGGCGCCGGCACCGGTGGCCAGCACCAGCGGTACCACGGCGGCGGTGAAGGTGATGGAGGTCATGATTATGGGCCGCAGCCGCAACCGGCAGGCCTCCAGTGCCGCCTCCACAACGCCCCTGCCCTGAAGTTCCAGCTCACGGGCGAATTCCACGATCAGGATGGCGTTCTTGCAGGCCAGGCCAATCAACACCACCAGTCCCACCTGGACGAAAATGTTGTTGTCACCATCGCCGAACCACACACCGATCAGCGCCGAGAGCATGCACATGGGCACGATAAGGATCACCGCCAGGGGCAGGGTCCAGCTCTCATACAGCGCCGCCAGCACCAGGAACACCAGCAGGATGGCGAGCGGGAATACCACCAGCGCGGCATCGCCCTGGGTGGCCTGCTGGAAGCTCAGGTCCGTCCACTCAAAGTCCATGCCGGCGGGCAGTGCCTCGTCCGCCAACGCCGTCAACGTGTCCATGGCCTGGGCCGAGGACAGCATTCGCGGGTCTGCCTCACCGGCGATGTCCGCGGCAGGATAGCCGTTGTAACGCAATACCGGGTCCGGCCCGAAGCTCTGGCGGATATCCACCATGGAGCCGATGGGAACCATTTCACCCTCATCGTTGCGGGTACGCAGGCGGGCAATGTCCTCCACGCTGTCACGGTATGGAGCGTCCGCCTGGGCGATTACCTGCCAGGTGCGGCCAAAACGGTTGAAGTCGTTGACGTAAGTGGACCCGAGATAGGTCTGCAGGGTGTCGAACAACTCTGTCAGCGGCACGCCCTGGGCCTTGGCCTTGAGCCGGTCCACTTCCGCATCCAGCTGTGGCACATTGGCCTGGTAGCTGCTGATGGGGTAGCCCATACCCGGTGTCTGGCTGATGGCGCCCTGGAACTGGTTCACCGCGTTCTGCAGGGCTCCGTAACCCAGGTTACCCCGGTCTTCGATGAATAGCTGATAGCCGGAACCGTTGCCCAGCCCCAGGATCGGGGGCGGCATGAATGAGAACGCGAAACCGTCCTTCAGCCCGGCGATCTGCTGGCTGATGCGGGCGTTGATCTCCGCCGCGCTCAGGCTGCGCTCATCAAACGGCTTGAGCGGAAAGAACACCACACCGGTGTTGGAGGTATTGGTGAACTGCAATGCGTTCAGTCCGGGGAATGCCACGGCATTGGCCACACCTTCAGTCTCCATGGCGATATCGGTTACCTGTTGCAGCAACTGGTCGGTGCGTTCCAGGGAAGCCCCTTCCGGCAGCTTCACCCCGGCGATCAGGTACAGTTTGTCCTGGGTCGGGATAAAGCCCGGCGGTACCACCTTGAACATCAGCCCGGTGCCTGTCAGCAACAGGGCATAGACCACAAACACCGCGCCACGCCGGCGCAGGGAGCGGGAAACCCCACTCTGGTATTTCTCCGCGCTGGCGTTAAAGAAGCGGTTGAAAGGCCGGAACACCCAGCCAAACAGGGCATCGATGACCCGTTGCACCCGGTCCTTGGGTGCGTCGTGGGGCTTGAGCAGCATGGCTGCCAGCGCCGGAGACAGAGTCAGCGAGTTGATGGTGGAAATCACCGTGGAAATGGCAATGGTCACGGCAAACTGGCGGTAGAACTGGCCGGTTACACCTGAGAGGAAGGCCATGGGAATAAACACCGCGCACAACACCAGGCCGATGGCGATGATGGGGCCGGACACCTCCTTCATGGCTTGGTGGGCCGCCGCCAGTGAACTCAGGCCTTCCTCAATGTTGCGTTCAACGTTTTCCACCACCACGATGGCATCGTCCACCACAATACCGATGGCCAAGACCAACCCGAACAGGGTCAGGGTGTTAATGGAATACCCCAGCAGGTAGAGCGCGCCGAAGGTCCCGATGACCGAAACCGGTACCGCCAGCAACGGGATAATGGATGCCCGCCAGGTCTGAAGGAACAGGGTGACCACCAGTACCACCAGCAATACCGCTTCCAGCAGGGTGGCCACTACCGCCTTGATGGAGTCGCTGACAAAGATGGTGGTGTCGTACACCGCTTCGTACTCCACTCCCTCCGGGAAGCGGGTGGCCAGCTCATCCATGGTGTCGATCACCTCGTCACGGATGTTCAGGGCATTGGCCTCCGGTGCCTGGAAGACACCAATGGCCACGGCGTCCTTGCCATCGAGCTGGGAACGTAGGGTGTAGTCACCGGCCCCCATCTCCAGCCGGGCCACGTCTTCGAGCCGCAGGATCTCGCCGTTGTCACCACGCTTGAGCACGATGTCGCCGAACTCTTCCACGGTTTCCAGCCGGCCCCGGGCATTGATCAGGGTGAGGAAGTCGCTGTCCGGCACCGGTTCGGCGCCAATCTGGCCGGCGGACACCTGCACGTTCTGCTCACGCATGGCACGGACCACATCGCTGGCGGTCAGGCCACGGGCGGCAATCCGCTCCGGGTCCAGCCAGGCGCGCATGGCATAGTCACCACCACCGAATATCTGCGCGTCCCCTACCCCCTGGATGCGGGCCAGCCGGTCGCGCACGTGCAGCCGGGCATAATTGCGCAGGTAGAGGGTATCGTAGGTGCCATTCGGTGATGTCAGGTGGACCACCATCAGGAAAGTGGGTGACTGCTTCTGCGTGGTCACACCCTGGCGCCGAACCTCCTCCGGTAGCCGGGCCAGCGCCTGGCTGACGCGGTTCTGCACCCGCACGGTGGCGTCTTCGGCATCCGTGCCAGGCCGGAAGGTAACCGTCATCTGCAGCACGCCGTCCGAACCCGCCACCGACTTGAAGTACATCATGTCCTCAACACCGCTGATGGCCTCTTCCAGCGGTGTTGCCACGGTTTCCGCGATTTCCTTGGGGTTGGCACCGGGGTAGACGGTGCGCACCACCACAGACGGCGGCACCACTTCCGGGTACTCACTGACCGGCAGGTTGGGGATGGAAATCAACCCGATGGCAAAAATGATAATGGACAGCACCGCCGCGAATATCGGTCGGTCCACGAAGAAACGGGAGACGTTCATTGCGGCATCTCCCCGGCCACGGCAACCGCGCCCTCATCCTGAGCGGACTCCTTCATGGCAACCAGTTGCGGCCTGACTTCCATGCCCGCACCAAACACCTTCTGCACGCCATTGACAATCACCAGGTCGCCACCGTTGAGGCCATCGCGGATCACCAGCAAATCGTCCACCTGATGACCGGTTGTTACCTGTCGTGGCGCGACCAGATTATTTTCATCCACCACATAGACGTAGCGGCGGTCCTGATCGGTCAGTACAGCCTTGCGGTTCACCAACAGTGCGCTGTCCAGCTCGGCCACGGGCATTTCCACACGGGCAAACTGGCCAGGTTTGATCAGGCCGTCCGGGTTGTTGAGCACCGCACGGTACTGCAGGGTGCCGGTTCCCGGGTTCAAGTGGTTATCGACGAAATCGAGCTCGCCCTGGTACTGGCTGCTGTCGTCGCCACCCAGCGCGATACGCACGCCCCGGGGCTGGCCATTGGCAAGCAGTTGCTGGCTGCTGAATGCGGATTTTTCATCAGCCTCGAAGTAGACGTGTACCGGGTCCACGGATACCACGGTGGTCAGCAGGCTCTGGTCCGCGTTGGCGAGGTTGCCACGGGTGACCATTGCACGTCCGGCGCGACCGCTGACTGGTGCGGTTACCTGGGTGTACTGCAGGTCCAGCTCAGCGGTGTCCAGTGCCGCCTGGGCGGCCTGCACACGGGCCCGGGCGCTCATCAACGCGGCGTTGCGCTGGTCGTACTCCTCGCGGGAAATGGCCCGGCTTTCCAGCAATGTCTTCGCCCGGCCCGCTTCACTCCGGGCCAGCTCCAGCTGGCTGTTGGCCAGCGCCAGTTCGGCGCGGGCCGCCTGTTCACGGGCCTTGTAGGGACGAGGGTCTATCTGGAACAACAGGTCCCCGGCTTCCACCAGTTCGCCTTCCTCAAACGCCACCTTGTCGATGTAGCCGCTGACCCGGGGGCGCAAATCCACGGTTTCCGGTGACGCCACCCGGCCGGTGAAGGACTCCCAGAGGGTGACCGGCTCCACCACAACTTCCGCTACATCCACTTCCGGCGGGGGCGGCATGGTCATCGCCTCGTCACTCTGTGCCTCGCATCCACTCAATAATATTGTCAGCACTGTGGCCAGGCCCAGTATCCGGCCGGCCCCGCTGAAATTCTTTGTCGTCAGACTTTCCATGGTTTATCGCTCCAGTATCAGGGCCGCCTTGTGAGCGTCCCCGTTTGCCAAGTAATCGGTTGGATTGCTTGTTAAGTCGGTCGGGATCATACGAATTCGACATGCAGCCTATTTCCTCAAGTTAAATTGAGGTCAATAGGCCAAAGTCGAGGTATGAGCTAAGATAAAGAGTGCAGGGATGAGAACGGTATCGGTTTACTGCGGGAAGCTTGCCTGATTCTGCCGGCTGCCATGAGCCGGGGTTAGGCGGTTGCCAATTTCTGCGCAGTCATTGCCTGATTCTGCAGAACAAACATGAGGACCCGTACGGTTCAGGGTGCGAAGGACTATACTGCCGCTAAAGGGAGACCCACCGATGACTGCCACCATTCCCGAGATTTCCGGAAATCTCACCCTCAATCTGCAGCAACAGCTCGCCCGGGTAGTCAGTCAATGGACGACGCAACAGGGCATTCAGGGTTCCGCCATTGATGGGGTGGAGCTGATTCGTTGTGACCGGCCTTCCAGTTGTGGTTCAAGTGTTTACGAGCCTTCCCTGTGTTTCGTTATTCAGGGCACCAAGACCATCCAGTTAGGTGACCGTGAGATCACCTACCGGCCGCTGTCCTATCTGGCCAGCTCGGTCCACCTGCCGGTACTCGGGCGGATTACCGAGGCCTCGGAGGAACAGCCGTACCTGGCGGCAAAACTCAAGGTAGACCCTCAGGAAGTAGCTGACCTGGTGCTGGAACTGGGTGACAAGGCGCCACCACCGGATCCGTATGGGGCCTGCCCGGACGTGGAGTGCGGCCTGTGCATGTCAGCCATGAATGAATTGATGCAGGGGGCGCTTTACCGACTGCTCAGCCTGCTGGACACCCCCGGGGATATCCCCATTCTTGCACCCCTGGCACGACGGGAAATCATCTATCGGACCCTCATCGGTGATATGGGGTCGCGAATGCGGAAATTTGCCTCTGCAGAATCCCAGTCACACCGGATTTCTACCGTTATCTCGGCATTGAAGGATCATTACGCGGAGCCGTTGCGAATCCGCGAACTGGCGGAAGCGGCGAACATGAGCGAGTCCACCCTGTACCACAGCTTCAAGCAGGTGACCCGAATGTCTCCGCTGCAATTCCAGAAGAAGCTGCGTCTGCACGAAGCCCGACGGTTGATGCTGACCGAGGGGCTTGAGGCCGCCACCGCCAGCTACCGGGTGGGTTATGAAAGCCCTTCCCACTTCAGCCGCGAATACAGCCGCATGTTCGGCGCACCGCCAAAAGCCGATGTCACGCTTTTGCGTGGTGATCGAAGGGCGCCAGAGCCGGTTTGATCATTCAGGCTCAGGCGTAGAACAGCAGCGGTACGAACGCCACCAGCACCAGTGATATGCCCATGGCAATCAGCGGCATGATGATGCGCTCGTGGCGCTGGTAGAAGGTGCCCTCTTCCTGCTGTGCTGCCAGCACTTCCGCTTCCCCGACCACCTGCCGGGTCAGCAGGTGGTTCAGCGCCACTGGTGGGCTCAGGTAACCCAGCTCGAAAGCCACCAGGGTGACCATCCAGAAGTGGATCGGATGTATGCCGCTGCTGTAGGCAATGGTGGCCACGGTGGCAGTGACCAGGATAACGGCGCCGAAGGCGTCCATGATCATCCCCAGGATGACCAGTATCACCACCATCAGCAGCATGGCGGACCAGGCGCTGTCAAAGGCCTGGGGAAAGGTTTCCATCAGATGGGAGCGCTCTATCACACCGCCGATACTGACTGACAGCCCCAGCAGCAACAGCAGAGCACCGATTTCAGCGGTGGTGTCGTTGGTGGCAGAGCGCAGGCTGCGTTCCAGGCCCTGGTGATTGATCTCGCCACTGGCCCGGCCCTTGCGATTTTTCAGGCTGACGTGCTCGTACAGCAGGATGGCCAGCATGATCACCGGTAGCAACCGGGGTGCCGAGAACTCATCCATTTTCACATCAAGTGCAAACCGGTACAGCAATACCACCGCCGCAATCACCAGCACGTAAGGAACGAGGTGAGTTAATGCCGACATCATTGGCGGAAACGCAGTGGATGCCGGCGCAAGGTCAAACCTGTTCTGGCGATTAACAGTCAGCGCCACCGTGGTGAACATAATGGCGGTCAGCACGAATACCCAGATGCCCCAGCCGAAAAGCTCGTCGGTGGTGACTTCCCGGTTCAGGTAGGCAATGACAACCACCAGCAGACAGGGCCGCAGAACCACACCCATGGAGCCGGACATCGCGGTAGCCGCCAGCGCCAGGTGACGGCGGGCGCCAGCAGCACGCAGCTCACTGTAGATAACGGCACCGGCGGCGATTACAAATATACCGGAAGCACCGGTGTAAGCCGTGGGTACGGCCGCAACCAGCACCGCCACCACCGCAAGGAGTTCCGGCGGCATTCGCCAGGGCCGGAACACATTGAACACCAGGGTTGCCAGGCGGGTCTGCTTCAGCATCATGCCCACCCACACGTAAAGGCCAACGTTAAGGAACATGTCTGACAGTTCCATCATCTTGCCGAGATAGATACCAATACCGGACGCATGGCCGATCAGGGCAAAATAGGTACCCGATATCAGGCACATAACGGTGTACAGGGGCACCGCAAGGAAAGCCTTGTTAAGGTCTCCACCTTCCTGCAGGTCGTCCGGCACCCGTATTAGCCGGTAAAGGCTGGCAAGGGTCAATGCTGCAAATCCGATAATCCACAGGTTGTGGAGCAACAGCTCCTCGGAGGCCATGGTATTGTCCGAGCCGAAACTGGAGTGGCGGAATATCACGCTGGAGCCCAGTAACATGGCGTTGGCCACGGTCTGCAGGGTGTGGGAAACGGTGTAGTCCAAACGGGTTTCCATGGCCCGCATGGCGATGTGGTGGCGCGTCAGTGTGGCCGTGACCGCACACAGCATGACCAGGATAACCAGGATGTAACGCTGGGATTCCAGACCAAAGGCAATCAGGTCCGCCACGAACAGTTCCACTGTCCGATAGGCTTTCACTCCCGGCGTAAGTTTGTCTTTCAGGTCTTCGTAGCTCTGGTAACTCTTGCGGCAGTCTTCCACCGAGCGTTCGATGGAGAGGCGTATCTTTTCCGGGTCTTTAGCAGACTCGCCCAGCAGCGCTGCCATGGGGTTGTCACCACCCTCGTCTGCCAGTTTTTCCTGTACGGCAGCTTCGATATCCCGGTCCGGATCGCATTCCGGCGCAACCGGGTCCGCCCGCAGTTTGTAGTAGCCACTCCACAGTTGCTCACCGCCACGCAGCATCTGGTTGTGGATATCACTACTGGTGGAAAACAGCACCACCGCCAGCAGAAGCAGACAGGCAGGCAGGGAAGAAAACCATTCCCTGCCACTACGGCTAAAACCACCCTGGGACATAACAACTCACTCTGGGACTATTGATTTACAGCAGATCATCCAGATCCATTGTTTCGACGGCTTCCTTCTCGTCGTCCCAGAAGCTTCCCAGCTTGCCGGTCGGGGTGCGGTGGCCGGTGTTCTCCATCCACATGCGGTCAGAGATCGCCACGATCATCTGGGTGGCCATGGCATCCACGAATTTCCACTCCATATTGGCAGGCGTCTCCTCAATGGCTTCAGCGTGGCTGCGTATCACGGCGCGCAGGCGCTCATCGTCACCTTTGTTCTGGGCGGCAATGGCGTGGAAAACATGGCTGATTCTTACACCGGCCACCTCACCCTGCCGGTCGGCAATCTCCAGACGCTCGAAGGGATCTTCACCGTCCGGAAGGGCACCGGGAATCATCGCCCATACGGTGGCTCGCAGGGCCATGGGAGCACCCCACCACTTGTCGTTCTCCAGGCAACTGGTAGCGCGGGCAACGGTGGAGCCAATGTTCTTGGGAACGCCAATGGAGGAAGTGGATTGAATTTCGGCATTCAGCGCCTGCAGCCCGGAAAGCAGGCCGGCCATGTAGATAAACTCGCCCAGGTCGTCGTCAAAGCCAGGGCACTCGCCCTCGTCCGGTTTACCGTAAAAGGCATTGTGGTGTTTCCACCCCCGGTGATAACGCTTGGCCGCCAATGACAATGAGCGTTTCTGGCGGATCATGGCGTCTTCCGCCTCTTCCGCATTCCTGGCACGCAATGCTCCCAGGCCGGCCAGTTCATGCTCACGGGCCTGCTCTTCGGCACACCCACCGGCGGAAAGATAGAGCATAACCGCAAGCTGGTCCGGCTCGCTGGTTACCCGGCCAAAGGACATCAGCAGCGGGGCGGTAGCCTCACTCATGGCACAACCCATGGCCAGGTCGTCACTCTCCAGAAGATAGGGCACGGTATGGTTGCGGGAGAACCCCTGCATCACATCGCCCGTGGTCTTGTAGATCATGTTGTTGACGACACCACAGCCACTGAGAACCACCCCGGCAAGAACAGCCATTACAGCACCACGAAACCGGACAAGCCCGTGAGGGAGCCGGCTGGCAGGTTTCTGAATACGTATCATAACTTCGTACCTTTTTTCAGCGTTTGTTATTGTTCGGCGTTGCTGGTTGTGTGCGAATCAGCGTTCATCGGGGTGCAGGCGTATCGCCAGGCCGGGGCGGTAGCCGT
>CAZFPG010000060.1:0-12404 GCA_964521055.1 uncultured Marinobacter sp. | reverse complement strand
GGCGATGGCCCCCACCAGCGAAGGGCGGTTCCCCTTGCCCGTGACCGCCACGTGGTGGGCGGCCAGGTCGCCGGCCAGGTTCGGGTCGGTCAGGGCGGTGGTGCATTTAACCTGTGTTAATGAGCCAGATGCTGAAAAAGGGTTCTCTGTAACGCTCCTGTTAGCTACCAACCTGGGAGGGACGACCTGCGTGCTTGAATGGCTGAGTAACAATAAGGAGTGGATAGCTCCGGCTACGAGTATCGGGACTCTGTTGGTGTGGGTTTTCTATGCCCAGTTACTGTACAGCGGCTATAGTCGCCAAACCCGCCCTCGGCTTCTGATAAACAAAGGAGTTGGTGAGGAGGGGCTGGATTCGCCATGTCTCATTTGCAACATGAGCCAGGAGGCAATCTACCTGTATTTCATTTTGGTCTATCTGGAGAACTCGCAGCATCCGGTGCTGGTGCCAGTTACGGATTGTGAAGAAAAAGCAATAAGCGCCGACTCCGAGTCGCTGGTTTCAAAGACACGACAGGGCCCGCTGGAGCCCGGAAAGTGCCTTGAACTGCTGTCTTTTCGGATCATTCTTGAGCGCGCGGCTCGCGAGGCAGGCATAGAGCTTGAAGAAGGCCGGCCGGTTGACCCCGATGTTGAGATTGGGGCAATGGAGTTCCACGTAATATGTATCTATGGGTCAGACGATTATCCATTCGGTGCGGTGAGGAAGTTTAACCTGAAGTTTGGCGATGCCGGGGCCGGGGCCACCTCGATAACGCCAGCCACTATGGATACCCAAAGAAAAACATCGTGGCTCTATAAACGCAAAATACGTCGTTGGCTCCAGCTCCATGGGTAATAGCCGCCTTTTGGTCAAGGTTGTTGTGGAGACAGCATGAGCGCTTATTTGCCGACCCTGCCTGGCCTTATCGTGATCGTTATTGTCATGGTTGACGTGGGGTGGACCACCCTTACCACGCAAGGTAGCGGCCCGGTGACCAGGCTGATTACCCTTGGCGTCGCGTATGTTTCGGCTGGATTCTGCACCGTTTTCGGCCGTCGGAGCCTGCTGGTTACTGCGGGGCCGCTGGCCGTTGTGGTTGTGGGAAGTGCATGGCTGCTGGCCCTGTGGGGCGGTTGGCTGCTTGTTTTCAGCGCACTTCCTGGCGGGGTGGTTGATGCACAAAGTGAGAAACCGGCGGATTTGGTGGAACGGATTTACTTTGTCGGTTTTACTTTGTCCACGCTGGGCGTGGGTGACTTCAAACCCCATGGCGACATTTCCCGAATCCTGACCGCACTGGCAGCATTTAACGGGCTGGTGCTGGTTACCCTGATTATCACCTATGCCGTCCCATTGGTGCAGGGAGCTGTGGCACGAAGAAAACTTGCATTGTCGATTTCCCTGTTGGGCAACAGCCCCCAGGAAATAGTGTGGAGAGCCTGGCAGAGCAGGGAGGCACAGGGATTTGAAAATGCGCTCGAGAAGGTTTCTGAAGACCTTATGCAGTGCTCTGAGCAGCGGCTGGCCTACCCTCTGCTTGACCTGTTCTATTGCAGGCAGACACGCTTTTCCCTTGGGGTTCAGCTAAGCCGATTGGACGAAGCGCTTAGCCTGATGACAGCGGGTTTGCAGCCGGGCTACCAATGGCGTTCGTTTGTAGTGGAAAATACCCGCGAGCTCATCTCTCATTACCTGTACAGAGTGGAAAAAAAGCATAGTAAAACCCGGGCACCGGTGCCCCCCTTACCTGGCATCGGTCTACTTAAGAGAAGGAACGTGCCTGTGGTGGATAATCAAGAGGCGGCACTCAGTCGCTTGAAGAACCGCCGTGCGCGCTTACACAGGCTCGTCCGTCAAGAGGGGTGGGGCTGGTGTGCGGTTGAAAATGAAGAGCTGGCAGGCGAAGGGGATTAACGCCTGCCAGGAGGGGCAGGGATTCTATAAATCAGCTTCGTCCCGATCCATACTTTCCCGTGACTGAGGGCCTTGCTTTAGCTCGTCTTCAGTCAGGGCGTCATCCTCGTCACGATCATACAGCTCAAGCATGCGCTCGCCCTGATCACTGTCGCCGCCTTGAGGATTGCCTGCAGCCGTACTGCCGTACCGGTTCAGTTCATCTTCATCCAGCTTGCCATCGCCATCCCGATCCAGTTCATCGAAGCTCAGCCCCTCTGGAGAATTCCCGGACGTTATTTCACCGGATTCGGTGGACCGCTGGTTGGGTGCTTCACCACCAGCATTGCTCGGTTCGGAGCGTTGCTGGCCGGTCGTTTGCGGGTTCTCCTGAGTGCTGTCTGTCGACCCCGCAGCCAAAACTGGTGAGGCTACCAGAGCACTGCAAATCGCTGTCGAAAAAAACAATGTCTTGATCATGGTTGACCTCCAACTATGAAATAGTGGTGATTCACCGGAAATGTCTCCGGCACAGCCACTACCCGCAATCATCGTGCCATCCCGGCTTTCACCCACAGGCCAGAACTGGCCAGTTCTCTACTTGGCGGCATCACCGAGAAAATGTCTTTAACTGAAAGCCTGGAGTTCCCCGCCTGCTGTTCAGACCGGCCTCAGCAAACCATCGGATGAGTATGTGTCTGAGTGTCAAATTTTCATTTCCCTGCCCTTTTTTACCGGAAAAGCTTACCAGCGGGAGGTTTAAGCTGAAGCAGCCATGATCAGCATCTACACGGTGCAAAGCTCACTTACATTGCCGGTTCCAAATCGAGGAGACGGGTACGGAGATTGTGCGCAGCACCCGGGAGTGGTACAGCTTCAGTGAGGAAAATGTACATTCCGCGCGGGGGGGAAACCTATACCTTTCGCCAGCTTACCCGCCAGGACTGGAACGTGTCAGTCGTGACACGAACCGTCCTTACATCCGACCCGCATAATTTTCAGATTCACGCGCAACTGGATGGTTATGAGGGTGATAAGCGGGTGTATTCGCAGAACTGGGAGTATGAGATTCCACGGGACTATGTTTGAGCAGACTGCTGAGCGGTGAGTATTCCGTAGTGCCCGTTGTGGCCAGCAATTTCTCGATTTTGACATCGAAATCACGGAGTGACAGCCTCCTCATGTTCTTGCGGGGCGCGTTGTCGCGCCTCAGGGAGGGGAAACCCTCCGCAAGGTGGCCAGGCACTTCCACCAGCCTGATGTCGTTCATCCCATGGATTTCTGTAGCGGTAGCCTGTAATCGGGTCCAGTCCAGGGGTGCCCGGGGGTGAAGCCTGTATACCATGCCTTTGCCCCGCAGCCGGCAGGTATGGACCAATAGAAGCCGTACCGGCGCAATTTTCGAGTGATCATACAGATGGTCGCCAAAGGTGGATCTCACGGTAAGGCCCAGTGCCGGAAAGTCCCGGTTCAGGCGCTCAAGCTGGCGAAGAAAGAAAGCGCCATGGCCGGGATTGACGAACGGCTGGCCAGGCACTGGAGCTTTGTCCAGAAGGGCGGAGTTACCGGTTTTACGGTATCGTTGATGGGCCAGCATATGAATCATTTCATGCACCAGAGTGCTCAGCAGGGCCCGGGGATGCTTCTGGAGGCGTTGTGAGATCTCGATTTTCCAGTCCTGATGGGTTTCAAGACAATAGGTGAAGCATCCCGATAAACGAACGGAGCGGGAAAAGGTCAGTTGGAAGCCCGGGGAAGGTTGCAACTCATTCGCAAAATAGTGTCTGTTGCAGTGATCGAAAAGCGCAGGGAGCTCAGGGGTGGGAATGCCCGCAATGGTGGGGCAAACAGACTCGGTTCTTACTCTCGCATTCATAACTGCAGTGGCTCCGGTGGACCTGGCTAGGCTGAATAGTCAGCCAGCCAGGTGCTCATCACCACTGCATTAAGTTACGCCAGGTTACGCTTTGTGAGATAGCCTCCTTCAGGCGACAGACTTACTTGAGCTTATAGGCGAGCACGTAGTCACCAATCTTCGTTCCGATGGACCCATGCCCACCAGCAACCTGAACCACCATTTGCTCACCTTTGCTGTTGAGGTAGGTCATTGGAGTGGCCTGTCCACCCGCTGGCAGGCGCGCCCGCCAGAGTTGCTCACCGTCTGTAAGGTTGTAGGCGCGCAAGTAGTTATCTACCGTTGCCGCCAGGAAAACCACGCCTCCCCGGGTTATAACCGGGCCCCCGATGCCAGGCACGCCGAGCTTCAGGGGCACGGGAATGGGCGCCATGTCTTCAATGGTGCCGTTCCTGTGCTTCCACGCGATCTCGCCTGTTCGTAGGTTCGCACCGGCAACATAGCCCCAGGGTGGTCTTTGGCAGGGTATTCCGAGGGGTGACATAAGCGGCTCAAGCTCAATGCCGTAGGGTGCTCCCGCATTCTCATTCAGGCCCTGCTCCCCGCTGTTGGACGCCTCTTCCCGTACTTCTTCGTCCTTCGGCACCAGCCGGGAGGTAAAGGCCATGTATAGAGGCATGCCGAACATCACCTGGCGTTCGGGGTCTACCGCAATACCCCCCCAATTGAAGACACCAAAATTGCCGGGATAGACGATGGTACCCTGGACCGAGGGTGGCGTGTACTGTCCCTCGTAGCGCAACGACTGGAACTCGATCCGGCAGAGCATCTGGTCGATGGGGCTGGCTCCCCACATGTCGGATGCCTTGAGTTCTGGTGGACGGAAACTCAGGCCGGAGACCGGCTGGGTGGGCGCGGCATAGTCACCTTCGATCGTTCCCTGTGGTGCCTCTTTTTCCGTAATGGGAATCAGGGGCTCTCCGTTCTTCCGGTTCAGTACGTAGACATCACCCTGTTTCGTCGGTACAACCAGGCCGGGTTTGATCCCCTCGCGTGTGCGAATGTCCACGAGGCTGGGTTGGGCTGGCGTGTCCATGTCCCACAAGTCGTGATGGACAAACTGCTGTACCCATTGCACTTCTCCGGTTTCCAGACTAAGCGCCACCACAGATGAGGAATAGGTCTCCTCCTCGGGCGTACGGTACATTCCAAGTTGGTCCGGCGTCCGGTTGCCCATGGGGAAGTAAACCATACCAAGTTCCTCATCGGCACTGGCCACGGCCCAGCTGTTGGGTGAACTGGTGGAATAGGTTTCCTCCTCGCCAATAGGTTGGGTCTCTTCCGGTTTTGCCGGATCCCAGTTCCAGACCAGCTCGCCGGTTTTGACATCGTAGGCACGGATGACCCCGGAAGGAGAATTGATGTTGTAGTTGTCGTTTACAGCACCGGCAACAACGACAACACCGTTTGCAACCACCGGAGGTGAAGTGGAGTAATAAAAACCATCCTGTCGAAAGGGCATGTTATGCATCAGATCCAGCTCACCGTTGTCTGCGAAGTTACTGCACCGGGCACCGGTTGAGGGATCCAGTGCCAACAGCCTGGCATCAGAGGTAGGCAGAAAGAGCTGGGCATCACACTCTACGCTGTTGAGGTTTTCAGCGGGAGACTGAACCGTTTCCACCTGTGGCAGATCTGCCTGCTCGGGAGGAAGATAAGAGACCCCGCGACACGTTTGATGCTGGCGCTGGCTCTCTGGTGGCACCTTGGCATCATGGACCCAGCGCTCTTCTCCGGTATCTGCATCGAGCGCCACCAACCAGTTATGGGGTGTACAGAGGAAGAGTGTATTGCCCACCTTTAGGGGAGTGGCCTCGTAAGTGGTTTCGACAACGTCATCGGGGCCTTTGCGGTCACCGGTCTGGTACTCCCAGGCAAGCTCCAGTTGATCGACGTTGTCGGGAGTAATCTGTTCCAGGGGAGAGTAGCGCTGGCCCAGGTTACTGCGGCCGTAGCTTAGCCAGTCTCCCTCCGGAACATCGCCCATGCGCGGATTGCTGATTACGACCTCGGTGGGGAGCTCACCTTCAATTCTGTGTGCATCGTATGGGATGCTGGCAACAGCAAACAGGCCAACACCGACCCAGACCACCGCCAGAGACGCTGCGCCCCACCGGGGGTTTCCCGGACCGGGAAACAATAGCGGGATGGCCAGCAGTAGCAATACCCCCAGCCGTGAGGCCAGGGGCCACCAGTCAAACCCCACCTCCCAGAATGCCCAGGCAGCAGTCACTAACAGGAGGAGAGCGTAAAGACATTGCGCCACGGGGCGACGGGGTTTAATGAGAAGGGCGACCACAACCATGGCAGCGCCGGCAAGCAGATAGTACCAACTGCCCCCGAGGAGAACGAGCTGGACTCCACCGGCCAGCATGGTCAGGCCGAAGAGGATAAAAATAACTGTCCATAAAATCATAATCCGGCTCCTTTGTTGTTGTGGATATGATTTCAGCCTGTCAGGTTCCACAGGTAGACCACGGCAAATATGAGGTAGAAGAGGCCTGACAGGGCCAGGCAATGGAGAAACGCAATGAATAGTTGTCGAGTGTCGCCGGCAGGGCATCATTATCAGTCAGGCGCTCAGAGTGGTGTAGGTGCAGCCTTCGGTTTTTCCATATAGCGCCGACCATATGGCTGGTAGCCAACAGTACGACATGCTTGCCTGGGCACATGGCTGGACCGTCGCTGAACGGAAGCACGGGCCATGGGATTTTCGTATCCGGCTCATCGGTTAGCCAGAGGCCAGGATCGAACTGGTCGGCGGCTGGAAGGTGATGCGAATCCCGGTGAAAGAATGGGGTGAAGATTATAAGGTTGCTGCCCGCCCAGAGAGCCCCGCTTTTCCAATGGGTGAGCCGTGTGCTCTCTCTGAGGATCAAGGGAGTTGTAGGCCACAGACGCAGGGATTCCAGTACACAAGACCTCAGATACGGCAGCTTCGAGGCTTTTGAGCTGTCGGGGTACGCAAGTTCCATGTCAGCGAGCTCAGCTTCCTCCGGGTGGGTTGCCAGTAATGCCAGGGTGCGAAACGTTGCCATGCCTGCAGGGTCAAATGCGAACAGCCAGTGAGGCATCTGATCTTCAGGGGATGCGGACGCCGAATCGGGTAGGGTCCTGATTGCGCCAGCCAGGGAGCCATGCTCGCCTTTATTCACATAGTCACGTAAACGCCCCATGAAGCGTTTGCGAAGGCGAGTCTGGCGAGGGTGCAGGAAGGCCCAGTTGGCGTTGCTGCGAAGACTGTCCAGCATGTGAGTCAGCTCTTCGTCGTCCCGGGCACTGTCGCCCAGGACGATACGGCGAACGGCCCGGAACCAGCCTTTCGAAAACACCTCCCAGTCCAGGGTGTCGTTGTTCGAGTGTGCATGGTGGAGAACAGCAGTTGCTTCCTCCTGAACCACATCAACGAAGTTGGCCGCAAGGCGATGGCAGGCGAGATGGGGCTCAAGCACTTGCTCATTGAATTCCCGGCGGTCAGCACGGTCCAGCCCATGCCGGCGGAAAGGAAGCTTCAGCAGCACCGGGCCACCGCCATATCGATTCCGTAGCCTCGCAAGCAGATGCACGGCCCTTTTTTCGATACTGAATCGCTCTGATAGCTTTACTACCGCAGGGCGGTGCTTGATAACCCCCTTCGCCAGGTTGGGCAATACTACATCTCTGATGACAGCAAGAGTCTCGCCCACAGTTGCTGAAGGTAGTTGCTCTGTATTCCTCATGAGCATCCCTGGGGTCTCCGTTGCGGAAAGAGATCTGGTAGATGGAATGAAGCACAGGTCATGCCATTCCACGGGCCGCGAACAGCAGGATGCTCCGGAAGGCGGGCATCCCTCCCGCGAACAGCAACGAAAATACGTTAAGCGACGTTTACGTTTGTGGAGAATAGGCGAGGGACGGAAAATACTACGTGTGATTTGTAAATATAACCGAAGAGAGTGGCTCGGGCCCGCCTTATGAGGGGGGCGGGGCCTGGCGCCCTGTCCGCCCGAAGTCACCCATGCCCCGTTCAAACCAGTAGTCGGGAAGAATTCGGGGCGCCAGCCACAGGAACAGGCACACGTTCCATGCGATGCCGGCAGCACCCAGTATCAGGAATGGGCCCAGGTTCTCCGCAATAACGGCGAGGGATAAACTGGCAATCGCTGCTGCATTCACCCGTGGCCACGGGCCGGTCATCCTTGTGGACCAGCCCGCGTTGCTGGCTGAGGGAGATCTCTCCGACATCCTTGTTCAGGACAGCGCTCTTGCCATTGCGGACGCCCCAGTTGACAAGGACGATGCCGAGGGTAATCCCCGACATAATACCCACGGTAATTGCTGCAATGTTCAGCTGATATTGAACTACGCCGGGAATTCAGGGAGTTGGTGCGATATACGGTTCTGTAACCTGCCCTTCTTGCCTGGGGCTGACGCGCTTCACCCGAAGGTTTGAGAACTGGCATATTTACTGCACTTTCTCTGGATGAAAAGCCCTGCGCTTTTGGCATGCATAAGTTTGTGAATGCCAGGGCCATTAGTGATCACTGAGTCCTGATGTCAGCAGGATATACGGATATGGGAGACAGAGTTATGGCAGAACCGCTGGATGGCAAAACCGTGGCCATGTTGGCAACTGATGGTGTGGAGCAGATTGAACTTACCCGGCCCTGGGAGGAGCTTGCAGCAGCCGGTGCAAGGGTTGAACTGATTTCCACGAAGTCTGGCAGTATCGATGGTTACAACGGCCTTCAGAAAGCTGACAGCTTCAAAGTGGACAACACAGTACCACAGGTTGCAGTGGAGGAATTCGATGCGCTTGTATTGCCGGGCGGCGTGGCCAACCCCGATGCCCTGCGCCTTGATAAGGACGCGGTCGCGATGACGGCACGGTTTGTGGACGATGGCAAGCCGGTAGCTGCCATCTGCCATGGGCCCTGGCTACTGGTTGAGGCTGATGTGGTCAGAGGAAAGACGCTGACCGCTTTTCCCAGCCTGGAAACCGACATCAACAATGCAGGCGGCCGTTGGGTAGATGAAGTCGTGCACTACGAGGCTGGATTGATAACCAGCCGTAAACCTGATGACCTGGATGCATTCTGTGGCAAGTTGGTAGAAGTGCTGGTTCTCGCTTAGCGGGCCCGGCAGCGTGTTCGGCCGACCAGTAAACACCATACCTGGAGGATTGAGCAGATGCCTTACGACAGCAACTCCGAGTTACCCGACAATGTACGCAACAATCTACCCTCCCATGCTCAGGAGATTTATCGGAAAGCCTTTAATTCGGCCTGGGACGAATACCGCAAGCCTGAGGATCGACGTGGCGATTCAGGCAGGGAAGAAACTGCTCATAAAGTGGCCTGGGCCGCCGTGAAAGAGGAGTATCATAAAGAGGGTGATAAGTGGGTGAGGGATAAATCCTGAGCCTGTTACAGAATGCTCCGGTCTCCGCGCCTTCCCGCCGGAGCCCGGGGCAATCTACAACCTGGGCACTGCCACTACCACTACTTCGTACAGTCGCCAGTCGTAGTTCTGGAGCATCTTCCGGGCAGTGGCCAGTTTGTTAACGAGGTCCAGATTGGATTCCGGGACGACGAAAGCCTCGCCGCTCATGACACTTCCTTCCTCCCTCAGGCGCACGGCGGCTCGCGTTACCCAGTCAAGCAATTTCAGTTGATTCTCCAGCTCCTCTGCCAGGCCTTCAGGCTGACCGGTGTTTATTGAATGAGGTCGGCGGTCCTGCAAGTCGCCCACGGCTTCTTTAACATTGCCATAGCCGTCCCGAAGAACATCCAGGCCGATGAAAAGAGCCGCCAGGGCATCAGCCCACCACAGCCCAAGGCCGATTCCCAATACGCCTACGATACCTGCTACGCCGGTCATCCAGTCGGCTTTGCTGACCTGTGCATCCACGTGAACGGTTTTCTCATGTACCCGAACGGCGGCTTTTTCCTGCAGGCGACCGATAATGAAGGGCGGAATAATGCTGTAGACCAGGCCTGCAATCATTAACCAGCCCATCCAGAAAGTACTGCCCATAATCTCTATTGCGCCAATCGTAGGACGCTCTTGTCTGGCAAGGCTGATTGCCGAATCGACGATAAGATAAAGCCCAAGCAGTGTCAGTACTACCGAGGCACAAAGAAAGGCAATCACGGCCGCACGCTGGCGGCCGTAGGGAAACGTATTATCCGGGGGGCGTTCCCTGTAATGAAAAGCAATCAGGAAAGCAATGGGTGGTACAAGCGTGAGTGTATCTTCCAGCCATGCGGCTTTCATCGCCTGACTGTTGCCCAAAACCAGGAACAGAATCACCACAATCGAGGCCCGAAAGCCGAGGTTAATCCACTCCAGACGAACCAGCTTCTGCAGGCCTGCCTCTTTATGTGCCGGGAGTTCGTATCGCGGCCGTGGGATCATTGAACCGCTCCTCTCTCCAATGCCATGAGCCGCTCCTTGAGGGCTCGGGAACCGTTCAGGTGCCGTTGCACTTCCATCATCCAGGCGTTCTCGCCTTTCGGGAGAGCAAGCACGTGCTTTTCTGTGGAGAGCACCCAGGGGCCGATCAGCAGCTCGTAGGCTTCAAGGCGCCAATCGGCGGTAGCCACCGGGAGATCCTGATCCTTCAATTCTTTAACAAACCTGGGATAAGCGTCTTTAGTCTCCAAAGGTTTGCCAAGCCCGGACAGCTGAAGGATTGCCACCGAGACACCCGCTAAATCACGGGGAACGGTAGCTTCCGGGGGAAAACCTACCTGTTTTTCTGTACTGAAATAGGGTCTGCTGAGTGCTGCCCGTTTCCGAAGGTGTGAGGACTCTACAAACCCACCAGCAGCCAAGTGAACGTCAAACTGTTCAATGGCTTGAATGATTTCGCTTTCGGTTCCCCAATGCCACTGGATGTCTGCATTCAGCTGTGTTGCCAACCTCCTTATCAGCTCCGGCTCAAGCCCACGGGCAGTCCCACTATCCCGAATCACCCATGGCGGATTCTCGGTCACGCCCACATGAAGCGTGCCGTCCTGAACAGACTGGAGACTGTTTTCCATGTCTTTCGGGTATCGGCAACCAGCAATGGTGAACAGGAGTGCCAGAACTACGCAAAGCAGCGCAGCGCTAAAAGTGGGGTAGGGCATAAAGTGAATCTTCTGCTGAAAAAATAAAAAGGGGCAGGGTCGAAGCTCCCTGCCCAATATCGACGCTCCATGCAATGTGCCGGGCTGGTCCCCGGCAATGTGGTTATAGCAATAGCTGTGCCGGACCATGAAGAACTGGGTATTTTCGGGCCCGATGAATAGATCCCACCCCCCAGGACCCCCGGCACCCGAATCACAAACGGAGCAAATGTTTCCGGACTTCGGTAAATTTTTCCAGTTCACGGAGGCCAGCGATGGTACATACAGGTGGGGCGGTGTGGTTCGGATGGCTTGATGCTTGCGTTTCAGATTCAACAGGTAAGCCAGGCAGGAGCTGCTCAGACACTTCGGTTGTGAATAGCATGACTTACCCTATATTCGTGGGTGTTGCATTATCCTATGTTAATAAAAAATGTTATTACGGACTTTATTTTACTGTGTAGTTAAAGCAATCAAACATATGTTAAAAGTATAATTTGTGGATAAAAACAATACTATTTTGTAATTCTTTTTTGATCGACATTGGATAAGTAAAAAATTACTTAAAAACAGTGGTCTGTGAATTTACTGAGTGGCTTTCGGAAGAGATAAGGAGGTTTTTGTAACGGCATTAATATTTGTTAGTTGATTTTGGACGTGGCGAATATAACATTTAAGTGTCGGTTTTAAGATCATGAGCAAGGAGCTCTGTATGACACTTATTGATGCGACCAAGCTTTCGCCGTCCGTTCATGGAAGCCCCGAGCATGTGTTAATTGTCAGCTACAGCGAAAAGGGGCGCCAGTTGCCCGAAATGCTGAGAGAACAACCCCTCAGTACGACTTATACGGAAGTTGTCGGCAATGCCCAGCGGGCTATTGAAATGGATCGCTCTTCACTGATTCTGTTGTATCTCGAACAGGAGGCAGTGGGGCCTTTACAGATAATCAGATCAGCGGTTGAACACGGGGCGAACGTCATTGTTATAGGCCCCGGGTCCCCGGAAAAGCTGCCCCGGCAGTGCCTGAGCCATGGGGCATCGCAGTATCTTTCTCTTCCTGTCAGCCGGGAACGACTGTGCCAGGCGCTGGGTATACTTCCGCTCAAAAAAAGGTCTGATGGACAGGGCGCGGGGGGCGACAACGCGCATTTCGAGCGTGAACTTGGAATGCTTTACACCTCCACCAGCAAGATGCAGCAGGTAGTAACTGAGGTAAAACGTGTAGCGCCTACTTCTGCCACTGTGTTTCTTCGGGGGGAAAGCGGAACTGGTAAAGAGGTTGTCGCCCAGGCTATACATCAGTTGAGCAAACGGTGCAACAAGCCATTTGTTCCACGTAGATCGAAGGCCGGGTCCGGGCTCATCAGGTACACGCCGGTGCCGCCCTCATAGGGTCCGGTTGCCAGGATGCGCGTGCCGTCGTGCGACCATCGCACGTTCCCGAAGCCGCCCCCGGTCGTCAGCTGTTGCTCCTCGGAGCCATCCGTCCGAGCGGTCCAGACGTTGTTGTCCCGATCGAGG
>CAZFPG010000059.1:0-12411 GCA_964521055.1 uncultured Marinobacter sp. | reverse complement strand
CCATCGGCAACAGACCTTAATTCAAATTAATGAGACGCAAATGCTAACGATTCGCATTATATAATGCAAAATTTGATTGGCTGAGGCATGCCAGTCCAGCCTATGGCTCTCAGGGCTGCCTGTAGAGGTTCAGCCAGCGGGCATGGTGCCAAAAGCGAGGCCGGAGGCAGCACTGACAGGCAGGGTCGGTATCGGCCCCACCACCACTGCCAGTACCATCATCAAAAACAGGAACACCGGCCCCCAGACACCCTGCCCGTTCAGCCAGGCTGACAGGGCATCCGGCGAAAGGCTCGCCGGCATTCCCAGTTGCCTCAGGACCAGCCACAGCACCGCCATAAGCAGGGCAACCGCGGCTACCAGGCCCAGCCTGAAGGGCCACCTGGAGGCCACTGTCATTGAGCTTCCGGCATTAACGCAGGTCCGGATTAAGCGTATAGGTACCGGTTACCCGGGCACTGGCCAGTACATGGCCCGCCATGGCTTCACGTACGGCAGCACCGTCGAACTCACCTTCCAGGCCCAGGCTGCCTACATCCAGGGCATGCACTTCGTAGTGATAGTGGTGAATGATTTCATCGTTCCACGGCGGGCAGGGGCCGTCGTATCCGGCGTAGGTACCGGCCATATCCGGATTGCCTGCCAGGAACTGGGTGTAGTTGTTCACGCCACGAATTCCGATCGGGCCGGGGCCGGGTTCAGTGCCCTTGGGAATCACGCCGTCACTGTCCTCACCTTCGGGAATACGGGAGGTGGAGGCAGGAATATCCACCAGCAGCCAGTGGAAGAAATCCACCCGGGGAATGTCCTTCGAAACCGTCTTGCCTTCCTGGTTGACGTCATCCGCGACACTGGGCACATCCGGATCAAACATCATCACCACAAAGCTTTTGGTGCCCTCCGGCGCATCTTCCCAGATTACCTCCGGGTTGCGGTTGGGGCCGAAACTCATGTGGTCCTGTTCATTGTAAACGCCGAATGCAAACTTCTCCGGCACCGGCTGGCCTTCCTCAATACCTCGAACCTTGATTTTCACAGTCCTGATCTCCTGTACCTTTGATGGTTTTGCTTGCCTGTTACCATGGTTTTAACAGTGGTGTCGTGGGTCTGTCCAGATCCATACCGTACCCAAGTCCAATTCGTTGCCTGCCTCAAGCATGATACGGTCTGCCTTAATATGCCGGAAAATCAGAGGAATACCATGAGCGACAACAAGCCGGGCAGCCCCCGGGGCCCCGACAATCAGAAGGACGAGGACGCCATCGCCTTTGCCCAGGGACTTTTCGAACTCGCCCGCAATGGCGGCGCCGGCCCGCTCAGCGTGATGCTCAATGCCGGCGTACCCGTGGACATACGCACCAACACCGGCGACAGCCTGCTGATGCTGGCCTGCAGCAACGGCCACAAAGACACCGCCCGCCTGCTGCTGGAACAGGGCGCGGACCCCAACCTGCCCAACGACCAGTTGCAAACGCCGCTGACCAGCGCGGTCTATCACGGCGACATGGGCATTGTGGACCTGCTGCTGGCCTCCGGCGCCGCCGTGGACCATCGCCCGACCGGCGCCAAAACGCCCCTAATGGTGGCTGCCATGTTCAATCGCGTGGATATGATTGAGCGTTTGCTCGATGCCGGGGCGGATAAGTCGCTACAGGATGGGGATGGTCAAGCCGCGGTGAACCTGGCCAGGGCCATGGGGGCGAAAGAGGCCCTTGAACGTTTGGAGTGAAGGGCCGGGCCAGCCTGAAGCCCGCCCTTCAGCTTGGGGAAGTGTTATCCTTCGCGTTCAGGGCTTTCATCATAGTGACGTAGTCGAAGTTACTGGCGAGGTGCCCCAGTGTGACGCTTAATGCCTGGTCGTAGGTTGAAACCTGCTGGATGGCGGAATTGATACGTTCAATCTCCAGGCTTTCCAGGGCCTCGATGAGGTCATCACGCAATGCTTCCGGTACCCCTTCAACCATCTCGGGTGTCAGCGGTGGCCTTTGCGCTTGCGACTCGGGGGCCGATTCATAGATATATTTCACGCCCAGATACTTCGACAGACAGTCATAGATTTCGGCCGCCTGATAAGGTTTGCGTACGTAGTCGTCCATGCCACCGGCGAGCAACTGGTTGCGCTCTTCGGTAAATGCCGAAGCGGTCACGGCGACAATCTTCACGTCCCTGCCACCGGGCAGCTCACGGATCCGTCGGGTCGCTTCCATGCCATCCATCACCGGCATCCGCCTGTCCATCCAGATGAAGTGGGGATCCCAGCTCTGGAACAGGCGTATGCCGTCCTCTCCATTGGCGGCAACCTTCGTCTGGAAGCCGACAGATTCGAGCAGTTTCACCAGCAGCATTTGATTGTCGAGCTGATCCTCCACAATCAGGATTCGGTATTCGGGTTGCCCCGGTGCCAGATGGGCCACTTCTCCGGTCTCCGCCTGTTTCGGTTTGGGGAAGTCGCTTTCCTGGGCTTTTTGCAGTGGCAGGTCAACCTTGAACACCGAGCCTTTGCCAAGGGCGCTTTCAAGCGCTATGTGCCCCCCCATTAACTGGACCATCTGGCGGGTAATGGATAGCCCCAGCCCCGAACCCTTGCTAACAGCCTGCTCGCCAAGCTGTAAAAAGGGTTCGAATATGCACTGCTGGTCTTCCGGGGCAATACCGATGCCGCTGTCCTCGACCTCGATCAACAGATGGGTCCTGGAATTTTCCCTTGTGCCCAGGCGGATGGTAACCCCGCCCTGGTCGGTGAACTTGAGTGCGTTGCCAACAAGGTTGACCAGTATCTGGCGCAGCCGTGCCTCGTCGCCAACGATGTAACGTGGGAATAGCGATGTCTGGTCGAACTGAAGCTTGAGGCCCTTGTCCTGCGCGCGCAGTTGCATCATATCGTTCACCTCGCGCACCATGGCGCCGAGGTCGAATGGGGCGTTTTCCAGTTCCACCTGCCCGGCCTCGATCTTGGCCATATCCAGCACGTCGTTGATCAGGCTCAGCAGATGGTGGCCGCTACGGCTGATGATCTCGTTGTTCCTGCGCAAACTGTCCGAAAGAGAGAGGTCTCGCGACATCAGACTGGAAAAGCCGAGAATAGCGTTCAATGGAGTGCGCAACTCGTGGCTCATGTTGGCCAGGAACTCACTCTTGGCTTTGTTGGCACTTTCAGCCTCCGTCATGGCGGTTTTCAAACTCTCCGCGTACTGCTTCAGTGTCTCCTGGGTATCCTCCACCTCTTTCAGCGCCTGCTGTAGTTCCTGCGTGCGTAGCTGGACATTCGCCTCAAGGCTCTCGTTCATCTCCTTCAGTTCCAGGCGTGCCTTTTTCAGCGCCTTCTCACGCGCATCGATCTCCCTGGACATGGTATTGAACTGATGGGCCAGGTGGCCGACCTCATCCTGTCGTTCCATATCAAGCTCTACGGAGAAATCGCCGGATGCAATGCGGTCGGTAGCGTCCATTAACTGCTTCAACGGTGTGGCAACCTGCCTCTTGAGGAAGAAGTAGAGGATGGCTATCTCCAGTAGCAATGAAACAAGACCGATGATCAATATGAACCTGGCGGTTTTTAACGAACCCTGTGAGAGGATGGACTTGGGGAAAACCGTCACAAAATACCAGCCAGGCCCATCCAGCCTGGTAATGCCCAGATACTCATCGTTCAAAGCATTCTCGATAACGCCTTCTTTATTATCGATGGTCAGCTCATATATGTTTCTCAGGTTCGGATTATCGGCTTCCAGGATTGAAAAATTTCCTCCCTGGGACTGAATCGCATCCATGAATTCAGGATGTACGACCAGTTTACCGCTTGCATCGAATATAAGATTGTACGTGCCTTCAAGGTGTTGGGTGATGGTACGTTCGAACAGCTCATGCAGCAGGATATCGTTACTGACCGAAAGAATATGCTTTCCATCTAAAATAATCGGAGTTGTGGATGACACCATCCAATTGTCCGCAGCGTAGTCATAGTACAGATTACTCCAGCTTGGTTCCGCATCCACCCTGGAAGTACCATCAATAACCACAACATCTTCGTCACTCTGATTGCTGAGGTTAATCTTGGAGTTTATCTCCCAAAGGCCCGCCTTCAAGCCCCAGGGAATATCCGGCCAGTACATGAATATTCCGTTTCCCGGGAATGAAACATACAGGTTTACAAAGCGGTTATGCCATGCGGGGCCGTACTGCGCCAACATGTCATAACCCACTATAAGGGAACGCTTGAGTGACGGCGGGAAGTCCGTACTGCCATCAGCGTCATTGATATAGTTACTTCCCAATGTGCTGATGACACCCGTTATTCCATCCTCTTCGAAAAAGCGCCTGTCTATACGTAACGTGCCATCGTTGTGCTGATAAAAAAGTTCATCCAACCTGTTATCAACATCGGACATTTCCTGGCGTTCCAGCCGATTTATCAAGTCAGTCGCAAAGGCGCTTTGATTATCCATGGCGAGGGTGAAGGAGAGGCTCTCCCTTACGCCTCTCTGGATTATGTATTCCTCCAGGTCTTCATGCGCTCTTGTTTGAAGGCTTGAGTAAACATAGACGTAGGTAATAATGGTTATAAAAAAAACAGCGACAGATATCCCTATGCTTATCTTTATAAGGCTCCCTCTGGTAAGGGACTTTTTATAATACGAGCTATCTGTCATGCCCGCCTCACTCGTGTTGGGGCCGTTTTATCCCACTTAGTCCGATACCGTCGCAAAGGGAGGCGGGGTTTCGATGCCCAGTCGCTTGCCGATCCGTGGATTGAAAAACAATTTACCTTTTTTATTGCGTGTCAGGGGTATCTTGCTGGGGGGAACGCCTTCAAGCACCTTGAGTGCGGCCTGGGCGGCCCAGGAACCCTGTTCACTTGGAATGTTGGCAACGCCCAGCAAGGCATAGGGCATGCCCCATCTATTCCAGGTTCCAACAGGTATTCTGGTGTTGTCTTCCACAAACCTTATTGCTTCTGCGTCGTCCCATCCGCTGATGCCAACATGGTTAAGCATAATGACCATATCGACTTCGCCCTGAAGCCTGACAAACATTTCGCTCCATTCCTGAAAGCTACGGGCAAAATATGCTTCTCTATAGGTAATACCCAAACGGTCCCGGTGGTTATCATACTCCTTATGTGCCGTTAAGCTATCAGCACCCAGGAACCCGATACTCTGGCCCTTTGCGTAATACTTCAAATTCTTGACTATTTCCGGAATCAATGTCACTTCCACCATGCCGGTGACGTTTTTGGTTGGGAAACCGTAAACGGAGGCGTCCCAGTTTACCGCGCAGAATATAATTGGCAGGTCGGTATCCCGATAATAGGGAACAATTACGTATTTGGATGCGTTATCGTCACTGGCTATTACTACATCCGGATTGAATTCCTCAATAGCTGCTTTCACTTTCAGGGCTTCGGACTTTATGAAGGACTCGGACGTGTTACGCTTTGTGTCCATATGGACAACTTTCAGCTCCACCCCCGTATCTTTCAGTACATCTTTAGCGCCCTCTATGATTCCGTCACTCCACTCAAAGCCGGCATGATAGGAGTCAATAAAGAAAATCCGTTTCCCGGAATAGTTCTCGTCAGCCATTACGGAGATGGAAAGGAGTAACAACAGCGGCAGGGTTATGAGGCGCAGGAGACTGATCATGGTCTATTCCTACTTAATGACAACAGATCCAGCCGGAGCTGTATCTATGCCGAAAATTTCACCCAGCCTCAGGTTGAAATATAACTTTCCCTGTTTGTTGTGAGTAATGGGTATCTTGTTTGGAGGCGTGCCATCCAGGATCTTGAGAGCCGCCTGGGCCGACCACTGCCCCTGCTCTTCCGGCCTTTTTATAATGCCAAGAAGTGAATAAGGCATCATCCATGTATTGTTTGTACCAGTTGGGATTCTGGTATTTTTCCCTACAAATTCGATTGCTTTTTCGTTATCCCAATCGGATATACCTGCATTGTTTATCAGTATGGCTATATCCATCTGGCTCTGGAGTTCCATATACATCCTTTTCCAATCTTCGAAGCTCTTCGCCAGGTATATCTGGTCGTACTCTATATTCAGTATGTCCGCATGATATCTAAGGTTTTTTCTGCTGGTCAGCGTATCGTCGCCAAGGAACCCAACCCTGTTCCCACGAGCATACTTTCCCAGCTGCTTTATGACTTGGGGCATCATTGAAATCTCAACCATGCCAGTCATATTGTCATAGGGAAAACCATACGCCGTTGTGCTCCAGTTCAGGCCGCAGAAAACAAAGGGAAGGTCGGCGTTCCTGTAATAGGGCATGATCAGGTACTTTGCAGCATTGTCGTCACAGGCGATCACCACATCCGGCTTGAAACTCTCAATCTCGGCCTTGACCTCCAGGGCGGCGGATTCCTTGAACGCTTCCGAGGTATTCCGCTTGGTGTCCATTTCGACTCTTTTCAGTTCGACACCGGTGTTCTCCAGGGCGCGCTCTACCCCGCTGGCAACACCGTCGCTCCAGGCATACCCGGTGTGGTAGGAACCAACATAGAGGATTTTTTTCCCCGCATAGTCTGTCTCTGCGCCTGCCTGAACGGAAAAAGACGCGATGAAAAGAGCAACGACTGAACAAAATACTTTCCAGATCATGGCAAGCCATCCTTTCCTGATGGTTTCTTCCCTATTTGTCGCTTCACCGCGCCCCTATCTCGGGGCTGGTCTGATTAAAAACACACCCGTTCACTACACATCTTCAGGAATTCCTTTCCTGGCACCGACCGGCTGTAAAGGAAACCTTGAGCATAATCGCATCCCCGTGACTTCAGGAACTCCCTCTGGTACGCCTGCTCAATGCCCTCCGCCACCACTTTCAGGTGCAGGCTGTGCGCCATGGCGATAATGGCGGAAGGAATCGCATTTCCATGCTCAGTGCCTATGTTTCTGATAAAGGTGATATCAATCTTAAGGTCGTTGACAGGGAAATCCTGTATATAGGCCAGACTGGAATAACCTGTTCCGAAGTCGTCCACGGAAAGCCGGATTCCAAAATCACTTAGGCTCTTCAATATATTCAGGTTGGCTTCGCTATGCTCAATAAGCAGACTTTCGGTAATCTCCAGTTTGAGGAGGGAGGGGGGTATCTGAAATTCATCGACAACGCTTCTCACGCTGTCTACAAAGTCCGTTGCATGCAATTGAGGCACCGATATATTCACCGACATGCTCAATTCGTCATAGCCGGCATCCATCCACCGTTTTAGTTCCTTGCAGCTCAGACGCAACCCCAGCTTGCCAAGCTCCTTGATCAAGCCATGTGATTCCGCAACAGGGATAAATTCTGCTGGCGAAATTAACGTGCCATCAGCTCGACACCATCGCATCAGCGCTTCCGCACCTATAATTCGTCCTGTATTGAGATCAACCTGTGGTTGATACTCCAAAAACAATTCCTGATTACTTATGGCGTCCCGAAGCAGATTGGATAAGTTAAGGTGATCCTGCAAATTCCTGTTCAGGTCGGCGGTATACTGTTTGACTTCTGCTCTTCCGGAGTGCTTGGCATGGTACATCGCGGTATCCGCGTTACGCATCAGTGTATCCGCATCCGTTCCATCATTCGGATAAACAGCAACACCAATGCTTGCGCTTGCATGCATGCATTGCCCATTTATTCTGAATGGTTCCTTGAATGACTCGACGGTTTTCCTGACGATCACCCCTATTTCATCCTGACCGTCCCGGGTGGGGAGGCAAAGTGCAAACTCATCACCGCCAAACCGTGCAATGGAATCCTCGGCTCTGATATTGGCCTTTAATCTCCGGGCAACCTGAAGCAGTAATTTGTCTCCAATCTGGTGCCCCAGGGAATCGTTTATAACCTTGAATTGATCAAGGTCGAGGAACATGATGGCCACTTTTTCATTTCGCCGTTGCGCCTGGGCGAATAGCTGGTTGAGGCGATCCTCAAACAATATTCGATTGGGTAAATCTGTTAATAAATCATGAGTGGCGATATACCTGATTTGTTTCTCTGCCCGTATACGCTCTTCTATTTCATGGCGCAGGGAGTTATTGGCATCAACCAGTTCCTGTGTTCGTGCTTTAATACGGAACTCAAGCTTTCGGCGTAAATCCGACAATTCGAGATGGGTATGTACCCGAGCTATTAACTCGGCACAATTGATTGGTTTGGTAATATAATCAACCGCTCCAATGGAAAATCCATTGACCTTTTCGTCGGAATCCGAAAGGGCAGTCAGAAATATAATAGGAATATCAGCCAGTTCCGGCGATGACTTTATTCTGCGGCAGGTTTCGTAACCGCCGATTCCGGGCATCATCACGTCCAGGAGTATGAGATCCGGTTTTTCCAGGTGAGTACGTTGAAGTCGTTGAACCGCTTCCTCTCCCCGCTGGGCGACGGCAACATTTAAATCTTCTCCCTCAAGAGAATCCACCAGCAACTTGAGGTTGCCGGGATTGTCGTCGACTAGCAAAACGGTTTTGCGTTTCATATCAACGTTTATCTCTAAATCATCGGATATAAGGTCCCTCTATGTTTTTTACTTATTACTGCCGCGATTCAATATCACCGGCGACCAGCCACTATCTCCGATTTTTATTATAGTTCAGTAATGTTAATAGCTACACCTGAAATGCATGACCTAATGTTCGGGAGCCTGCTTAAGAAATTTACTGGTAACAGGGTTATATCCGCCGCAAATTCAGAGTCCGCCCCACACAAACCGGACCACCCTCACTTCCACCGTTATCGTCAGCGTGGTCAGGGCTTCAGCTTTGCTGCGGCCTTCCGCCGACGCCCGATACAGGTGCGGCGTCATAGCCAGCAGGTCGGCGATGGCTTCCTGGTTACCCAGGGTCAGTGGGTAGCTGACCGTTTTCGTACCCGCTATCGAAAAACCATCCGGAGCCTCTGTCGCAGGCGGTTTCTCCGGTTTGAGCGACGGGTAGATGATCTCCCGCAGTTCCCGCAGGTGGTTGGGGCCAGCATGCGCTTCGATCAGCATTCCGCCGGGTTTCAGTACCCGCGCGAATTCGCCATGGACGGGAAAGCCGAACAGGCAGATAACGAAATCCAGGGTGCCAGGCAGGACCGGCAGGTTGGCATTGCTGCCCACCACCCAGCGGAGGCGTTTGTCCTGTTTCGCCGCCGCCAGGGTCGCCCATTTGGAGATATCGAGCCCCATCAACGAGAACTGGGCGTCCATGTTTGCTGCTGAGAGTTCCCGCAGGTAGTAACCTTCACCACACCCCGCATCCAGGCCGGACAGGACACGGGGCGCATCGGCTGTGCCCTGCAGGACCGCAGCATTTACCGCCTCTGCAATGGGCCGGTAGTAGCCGGCATTCAGGAAGCGCCGGCGGGCTGCCACCATTTCCTTGCTGTCACCGGGGTCCAGCGAGCGTTTTTTCTGAACCGGTAGCAGATGGAGATAACCCTGGCGAGCGACGTCGAAACTGTGGCCAGCGGGGCAGCGCCAGCGGGACCCGGAGGGGGTAAGTGGTTCGCCATCAAGCGGGCAGGCCAGGGCATTGAACGCGTCTGTGCTCATGGCAAGACGCGCTCCGGTAACTGCACCCCGCTTGAGAACCTGCGGGCAAATGCCCAGAATAGCGACGCAGCGATCAGACGAGGAAAGCCACCTTGAAGGGCGAGATTATCCATTACACCCGGGACGCACTCGGTGGCATTCTGGTGGTCGACTATCGCAAACATCGGGTAATGACCTTTGATTCGGTGTTTGAGCAGAGCAAGATAGACCGCCGCAGGCCCCATCTTCCCGTCCATGAATACAGCCGTGCGATGCTGCTGCCGGTTGCCTTCGCGCAGCCTTCCCACGTAACCGTTCTGGGCCTGGGTGGCGGGGTAATGGCCAGTGCACTGCTGCACCTGCTGGCCGACTGCCAGGTGCATGCCGTGGAACTGCGCCCCAGCGTTCTTCAAGTTGCCCGCGAGTACTTCAGCCTGCCGCAACCTGACAACTTCACCGTTACCATTGGTGACGCCCGGGATGCTCTGGGCCAGGCATCTGACGGCAGCACGGATCTGATCCTCTCCGACATGTACAATTCCGACCGCATGAGCCCCACGCAGGCCCAGCGTGAGTTTATCAGACAATGCAGCCGTGTACTGAGCGACAGCGGCTGGCTTGCCATCAACTACCACCGCACACCGGACATCAACGGGCCGTTCTTCCGCCAGCTCAGGGGAGAGTTTGCGGCGCTGCTGCTGTTCAAGAGTAAAACCAACAACACGGTGATTTTTGCCAGCAAAGGCCCCTTTGAAGCGCTGCACGCCAAAGACCCTGTACTGGTGGCACTGGAAAAGAGTCTGCCCATTGACTGGCGCCGGTTGATGGTAAGGGTAATACGTCTTACCTGAGCGCTGTTCAGCACTCCTTAGCACCGGCAGCGCCTCTCCATTTCTCGTCACAAAGTAGCATGCCCCCGGCCCGCAGGTAGCATTGTGCAGCCTTGGCAAACCTCTAGCATTGGCAGGACCAACAACAAAAAGACTCTGGAGAGATGCCATGCCCGGGCGGCCGTTGCTGCTGTTGGCCCTTATCTGCTTTTTCCCTGCGGCCCAGGGCGCGCTGGATGACGAAAAGCGGGAGATAATCCAGGAACTATTCCCAAAGGCCACGGACATCAGGGAGAAGTTGCCGGATTACCCGGTCTATCCCGTATACCAGCTCCGGGAACTGCTGGGTTACGCCTACGAATCCCTCGATCTGAGCAGGCTTCAGGGTTTTGCCGGCAAGCCCATCAGCATGCTGATCGGGCTGGATACCCGCGGCCGCTTTACCGGTGTTCACCTCCTCAACCATCACGAGCCCGTATTCCTCCACGGGCTCGGTGAAGAGCCCCTGTTCGATTTCGTCAGCCAGTACGAAGGCCGCGCGCTGACGGAGCAGATCATCGTCAGCACATCGGGCAACCGTTCCGGCAGGGATTCGGATGGCAATGTGGTGCAGTTTGACGGAGTGAGCAAGGCAACCGTCTCGGTATTGATCATCAACGACACCATCCTGTCCTCCGCCCTCAAGGTAGCGCGGGAGAAACTGGAGGGCTTCTCCCAGGAGGCACCCACCCGGGCCAGGGCGGATTTTTACCAGCCCCTGTCCTGGTCAGAGCTTGTCGAGCGGGGATACATCGGGCGTTTCCGTCTCAGCCCGGAGGATTTCGAGAAGCAAACCGGGCGCTCCCTTTCTGACTATCCTGAAACCCCGCAACCGGAGCCTGGCGAGCCCTTCACCGAGCTGTTTTTTGGTTACATCAATTCGCCCATGGTCGGCCGCAACCTGCTGGGGGATGAAGGCTTTTCGCAACTGAAAGAACGCATCGGGCCGGATACCCAGCTAATGGCGGTGATGTCCCGGGGGCTTTACCCTCACCTTTCCGACGACTTCACCCCGGGCAGCTCACCGGACCGGCTCGGTTTGCAACAGAACAACCTCGCCGTCGAGATTCGGGACATCAATGTGTTCGACCAGACCCTCCGCCTCAGAGCGGATGGCATGCCAGACATGGAAATGGCAACCCTGTTCCGGGTTGGCGGCAATGCCGGGTTCAACCCGGGTGCGGGCGCAACCCTGAAAATGAGTGTTACCCTGCGCAAGAATCATCTGGTGGCCGACAGCACCGAACTCGATATTCCGGTGGCCTTTGCCGACGAACTGTTCGAGACCGTCGAAGTTGCCCCGCGACCGGAAGACAATCGCCAGCCGGTGTGGATCGGGCTCTGGGAAGAACGCTGGCTGACGATCTCGATACTGGTGACCAGTCTCATCATTCTGACCGTGTTTTTTGCCCGCCAGCGCACCCTGAGCCGGTATCCAAAGCTGGTGCACCGTTTCCGTTGGGGTTTCCTGTTCTTCACGCTGTTCTACATTGGCTTCTACATCCAGGGACAGCTTTCGGTGGTGAATATCTACACCCTGTTCCTGGCCATCTGGGATGGCTTCTCCCTGAACGTGTTCCTGATGGATCCGGTGCTGTTCATTCTCTGGACCTATACGTTCATCACCCTGTTCATCTGGGGCAGAGGGTTGTTCTGCGGCTGGCTGTGCCCCTTTGGTGCGCTGCAGGAAATGGCCGCCTGGCTGGGGGAAAAACTGAAGTTCCAGCAGGTGAAAGTATCGGAGAAGTGGCACCGCAGGCTGATCCTGCTGAAATACCCGATCCTTCTGGTACTGGTGGGCACGGCCTTCTACTCACTGGAGCTGGCGGAAAAACTGGTGGAAGTGGAGCCGTTCAAAACCGGTATCACACTCTTCTTCATACGCTCGTGGCCCTTTGTGGTCTATGCCGTTGGCCTGCTGGTCATCGGTATGTTCATTCACAAGTTTTACTGCCGCTACCTGTGCCCGCTGGGGGCGGGGCTGGCGGTTCTGGGCAAGCTGCGTCTGTTCAGCTGGCTGGACCGTGT